>CAIYYO010000108.1 GCA_903930485.1 Methanobacteriota archaeon | reverse complement strand
GTTGAATAACAGGGGCGTGCCTTTCAGGCTCGACTTCCTGATGCATTCCAGGCCGTCCTTCTGATGGAATCGGAAGCTTCTGTGAGGAAAGAAACGATAAAGAGACTTGTCGACAGGTGTGTCCGGATAATCCATGTTATGTTCTCAGAATGACTTGACAGATGAGATAAAAAAATAAAAAATAAAAAAAAGTTGGCCGGCATGCTTTTATGCCGTAGCACATCCGCCTGCTGACGACGCAGTTCCGGTCGTGTCCGTCGTCGTCCCGAAACCAGGCGCCGGGGCGGCCGTAGACAGCTTCTGGCTGCATGCGGCAGGCTTGGTCGTGAACCCCTTGCATATCGCATCAAGCAGGCTCTTAGAGTCCCTTGAAGCGCTAGTCGTCACGCCGTTGATGACCAGCGTCGGAGACCCCTGCACGTTGTACTTCTTGTTGTCGCTCTCATATACTGCGAAGGGCGGATAGTTCCCACCGATCCATGTAGATTTGTCGTTAAAGCTTGCAGTGACCTTGTATTGGGAGTCGGTCTGCGATACGCACGTAGCCAGCTTCGTCGTGTCTATGCCAGTGGATTTCAAGCAGTCGGTCGAATTACCCGCCTGCAGGAAGCAACCCAGGTATGCCTGATACTTGTCGCTCTGCTGTGTCTCGATACAGTACTGTGTCATCTCCTCGTCCACCTCTTTCTCGCCGTGCATCGAGTAATCGCAGAATTTGACCGCGAAGTCCACGGTGTTGCCCAGGGCTTTGATGGTGGGCAATATGCCTTTCTCTATCTGTGTCCCGTACGGGCAGTAAGCCATCACGAAAAGTTCCACGGTCGGCTTGGCCTTCAGGCTGCATGACACATCCCTTGAAGCGCATGCGGGTATCGAGCAGTCGATCGTTCCGTCGGCTTTATAGCATGTCGGGTCGTAGTCTGCGCCTATCCCCAGGGATAAGTAGTTTCCTGCGGGCGTTAAGTATTGGCTTACGTCGCTGTATCCCGTTGCGGTCTTGACGTCGGTCGTGAACAGTATCGCCGGAAGGGCTTTTAGGTTGGATTCGGTATACATCCTCTTTCCTTCGACTGTGCTGTAGTCTACGTTGGTCGAGTCAAGGTTTTTAAAGACGGTCTTTAGCTGCGTGACTATCGAGTCGCCAGTGCTGACACAGGCCGTACATCTCTTGTCGTTGAGCACGATGACCGAAACTTTCTGGTTAGGGTTGCCCGACACCGTCGTACCTGTCGTCTGGCTCTCTACTGTGGTTGGAGTTACCTGGTTTTGGACGTTGTTGTTTACTCCCGAAGATGCAAGATTCTTTATCGCATCGGTGTTGTCCGCGATAGCCGTCGCGATCTTGTTGTTCTGTTCCTGGAGCTGCATCGTCAGAAAAGCGTTCGAAATAGCGGCGATCAGTATCAGGACGCCGAGAATCATTGAGACGGTCAACATGTTCTTCTGCATCCCCCCTGATCCGTCATCCTTTTTCCGGACGTCGCTCGAGGACCTTGCGGCACTCATACCTTCATCTTCGCCTTTGATTCCCTTGTGTGTTTTCTGTTTTTCAACCATTCTATCATCACCGCTTTAAGCAGCAGAAATTTATAGATTAATTATAGATTAGGTATATAAGTAAGGGACTGCTTTTTTTCGGTATCTTGCGCTGATAGAGAGGAAGTTTGTATCAAATGATTTCCATGTAAAGTATGTGATTTTTAAATATTAAATCTATAATATTCAACATATATGAAAATATCAGATATATATCTTAATATCTTTAGTTCAGAGAAGCTTAAGAAAAGCCATAAAAAAATAAGGCACAAAGTTCCGCGCATACTGAAACAAACAGACAAAAAACTTCTGACCACCCTGCCGGAAATACTTAACACGATGCCTGCAAACGAAGTATTGTTCCTCGCGGATCTGATAGATACATATGAACAATTGGCCGGCCTGCACGGTCAGGAGCTGCTCGCCGAGACACTGCGGAAACGGCTTACGGCGCGGCATGCGCTTTACGTGCAAGAAAAATAAGGGCCCTGACAAAGGCGATCTCCGCCAGAAATCCTTTTTTTATCTGCTGTCAACGTCTGCGCGAGCCCAAGCCGATGCCGGCAAATTCCAAGGGGATACGATTTTTGTTTCGATTACTGTAACGATTGCTTGTTCTTTCCCTTTGACATACCCGTTTTCAGAACCAAAAAAGCTACACAACGCCCTGCAAAAGAGGCCTTAGCGTGACGACGACTATGGAGCTGTTGTCCGAGAATTTCCCGACTCTCGCCCATCCGGCCCCCGTGCTTGACCTTGTCACCCGGACGACCTGTTTTTAATGTCCCAAGGTAGCCACCGTATCGGGTTAGTTAAATCGATAATGCAAAAAAGCTGCAATGGGCTCTTCTTTGTTAAATTTTAACCCTTGTTTCCCATTATATAACATGCCAGCAGTTGAAGGGATATATGAAGCCAAGCTTTCCACGACCTTTGCATCCGTAGAGGAAGCCGTCAAAGAAATGAGAGAGAAGATCGGCAAATCCAAAACGGTCAGGATCAATTCAGTCCCTATAAGCCTGTTATCTAAGCTGGCTCCGTTCTTCAAGGGCAAGGATGTGAAGATAATCCTTCCTCTCGGAGAGAAACCGACCGATGAGCTCAAGACTTTGGGAGAACTTGCGGTGACTAAGTCGAGGATATTCAAGGACTATAAAGGCATCAATGCCAACGTAGGCTCGATATATCTCTCCGACAGGGTCTACGACGTGGCCTGGACCAAGGACCGGATACTGGAAGTCGACACCATGGAATACGAGCGATGCGTCAAATGCATGTGGGATATGTTCGAGACTTCGTGGAAGCATTCAAGGAAATAGTCTTCTGCGATAATCCGATTGTCTTTTTTAATGCAAACTTATGCCGGGCAATTCATCAACCTCTGCTGGGCAATCTTCCTCATCTACTGGGTTGCTTCGGCGTTTAAGACAAAGCGGACTGTCGAGAAACGGTCTTGGGGGTGGCGCATCCCGGTGGCCGGGGCATTTGCGGTTTATCTTTTCCTGAATAATTTCGGTATGCTGTCCGCGTATGAGCGTAAAGCCTTGTGGCCGAAGACCATGGTTCTTGACGTCTTTGCCGCAGCCCTAACATTGGCCGGCCTTGTAGTCACGTTATGGGCTCGCCGAACTCTAGGCAGGAACTGGAGCGGCAACGTCACCTACAAAGAGGACCACGAATTGATAGTGCGCGGACCGTATCGCTTCATGCGTCATCCCATATACGGCGGACTGCTTCTGATGATGCTTGGAACGGCGATATGGCCGAATTACCTGAACGGGTTCTCATTGTTGGCCGTCGGCTTTGTCTGCTTCTGGGTCAAGTCGCTCCAGGAAGAGAATCTCCTGACCAAGCATTTCCAAAAGGAATATCCTGTTTATAAAAAGCGGGTTAAAGCATTTATCCCATTTGTTTTTTTAGACTTGGTCAGACCGGCTCCGGACTGAAAAAGAAAAGGGATTTATAAGCC
>CAIYYO010000107.1 GCA_903930485.1 Methanobacteriota archaeon | reverse complement strand
TCAACGACTTGGCCGAACTCCTCTTCGGTGTCAGGCTGCTCGATCTCGGGCGAATAGAACTGGACATTGCAGCCGCTGCCCACCGCCTCGACCTCGCAAAAAGGCGGCGCCGTCCACATGGCGCAGTCGAGCTTTATCAACGGCACTACCTCTTCTTGCACATCTTCGCCGAGTTCTATCGGCCGCTCCGGAAGCCTCCTCTGGAGTTTCCTGGCGTCCGCCATCAGTCGAATGAAATACACAGGGATCACGAGGGAACAGATGAAAGCCGCAATGATGGTGTTCAGCTATCTGCCCGTCCTTTTCACGAAGCCCCGAAGATCCTTCGTTCCATCGATCCGACCTTTTCCGTCTCCTATCGGCTATCGTTCAATAGGGAAACCGGCCTCACTATTTCATCGTTATGCGTATGTGTCAAGTCCTTTGTTATCAATCTCTTCTAAAAAATCAGGCCTACCCCACATGGAGTATACATGACACTAAGAGACGCCAAGGATTGTATGAGGCCCAGGCCGGTCTTAGCCGGGCCGGGTGACCCGCAAAGGCTTGGAGGAATCAGGTGGGGTAAGGTAGGTTCTAGCTATATAACGGCTATAAGGCATCTAGATCTCTCTCCTCAAATAGCAGTACTCCGTAGTTATGAGACGGCGTCCTGCTCTATCTGACCGGGTTAAGAGGATTACACCTATGACACCATATCAAGGAGTTCAGCTTTTTTTCAGGACTCTTTATGGTCCGTACTTTGCCAGCTCGGATGGATACGTCGAGATTCGCTTTATCGCGGGTAACTCTATCTCGAAATGGTTGCCCAAGGGCGAAATGACCGCGCTCGTCCGGGATAAGGCAAAGGGAGGCTGACGTCTTATCAGTTAGATAGATGCCTGTCGAATAAGCTCAATTGGGGGACTTAGACAGGCTGACACCGCGGTAGAACTCATCGACGAGAGCGATCAGATCCTCGGTGAAGCCCCTCGAATTCGAGTGATCGGAAAATTCGATCTCGACGACGTAATTCCAATGTCCCATATGGGGGCAGAGCCAGCCACTGAAATTGAAATAGTTAGAGTGAGCCGCCGACGGCCCCTCGACCTTGATGATGCTGTCATATCGGAGTATCGGGCCGCTCGGGCTTCCGACTTTGTCGAAATGGAGATGGTCCACGTTGCGCGTCTTGAGTTCCTCCGTTTTTCGAGCCTCAAGGGCTGCCAGCGGATCTGAGCTGTCGGCGGGAATATCCGACTTGGCAATGGTGACTCTCGCCAGACAGGTCCGATCGCTATTCTGTTTCCTGAAAATGACCTCTCTTTGATCGGATTTCAGCAGCTCCCATCCGGGCTGGTTGGGTGAAGTAATCGTCACTCCCACCAGCTGATAAACGCTCCCCGGTTTGATGACGGACGGCCCCTGCACGCTCAAGACCGCGCCCACAACGAGTCCAGTGGCCATCGCGACAACGACAATTTTTATCATGGTCTTCATGAAGTTTACCTGCTCCCTTCTCAAAACTACGATATCAGGCCCTCGGCCGATGTCAAGGGCACAGGCAATGACTCGGTCTGTGTCGGACTCAGACCTCGATCTCACAGACGCCGGGGAAAATGGTGGGGTAAGTTAGTTGAAGCTTATTTAACCCTGGTGCGCCATGTGTCGATGAGGCAGGTGATGACATCCCTGAGGCTCCAAATAAAAAAATTGGACACAGGGGCTGGATCCCGATAAGGAGGAAATCGCTTATGTTCAACACCATTGACGCCGTCCCAGCACCAGAGTATCCTCAACCTCGTGAGGGGAAGGATTTTTTCTGAGTCCGAATCGCCGCCGGCAATTTCTAAGATTATCCTTTTTGGGCTGGGCCTGATCCTTTTGCTGATCGGCTGCAACGATCCCCAGGCTCAAAAACCAAGGCAGGCAGAGTTGGCAATGAATCCGAAATTTCAACTGGCCGAAGGTATTGAAGTAAAGGATCTGTCTGGCATCCATGAAGCTTTTTCTATTAAGCGTGAAAAAGAAGGCTATTATTCTTTTCAGATTAATGTATCTTCCCCTAATATTATCAAGGTATTCCGAGAACTCGCAGCGGACGTAAATGGGCCTGGTTTCTTCTTGCTAGAGGTCGGGTCACCTGAAGAGACTGAAAAACAACTAAGAAAAAAAGATAGTGATCCATTCCATAAAGACGTTTATTACCTTGACGGAAAGGACTGGAAAGATATCTCTCCGATCATAATTAGATACCAATATTTATTATCTCAAGATGGCGGAGTAAATATTGGTTTTGGTTCACACTCCGGCCATGATGAAGTATTTGTAAGCGCCTACAAAATATTCCATATCTATGCGGACGAACCGTCGAAATATATTGAAACACTCCAAAAACTCGGGTTTAAGGAAGTAGACAGTCTAAGAACGGTTTGGGATAATTTTACTATCGACTCGCCAGGCCGTCGGAATGTGTTAACCCACGCCAAACCAAACATCTGGGACATGATAGAAAACCTAAAAAAGGACGGTTTTTATTTCGCAGAAAGACGAGAGGATTAAGATATCAATAAACCATCCGGCTTTTGTTCGCT
>CAIYYO010000106.1 GCA_903930485.1 Methanobacteriota archaeon | reverse complement strand
GAATTTTTAATATAATAATATATAGTATTCGATATTTAAAAATGATAGTTAAACAACAAGTATAACTGCCTGCTCCAGAAAGAGCCTTAGAAAAGAGTCTTTACAGCCGCCCTACTGTGTGCAGGTCACGGTCTTTACTATCGAGGAAAGCCAGTTGCTGTTTTTTATTAACACGAGCTTTAGCGTAGCCGTCCCGGCATTGGTGCATTTATACGCGACCCAGATGTCCTGATCGTTTTGAGTTATCGACCCAGCCGACCGGCTCACGTACTGCAGGATGCCCGGCGTACCCCACTGGCTGACCGAGGCCCCGAAGGCATCGACCGCCTTACCCCTGATCCACACAGTATCTCCTTTCCGTGCAGTAACCTTCGAGCCTGTTTCGAGCAGGCGGGGGCTCGCCACCTTGCACGTTACCGATATGCTTACAGTCTTTACTATCTGGTTGTTGTTGACGAGGGAGATTTTGAGGGGGACTGTTCCAGGGGCGACGCACGTATACCTTGCCCATATGGATTGACTGTTCTGCGTCACGGTTCCGGTGGAGTGGTCATAGTACGCAAGAACTCCTGGTTGGCCCCACTGGCTGACACGGTAACCCTGCGCGTGGAGGGCTAATCCCGTGATCGATACTTGACCCCCTATCGAGGCAGACGGCGTCGAGCCGGTAATGGTAAGGGAAGGCGTGCCCGTCGGGCAGGAACAGGAGCACCAGCCGTTTCCGCAGAATATCCTCCCGTTGGCGTTGGCGCATTCAGATACCTCAGAGCTTGTAGGACTGCCGGACAGCTTTCTTGAACAAATGGATGTGGACGGACAGGAACAGGCACACCACCCGTTTCCGCAGTATATCGCCCCGTTGGCGTTGTGGCATTCCGTTACTTCCGAAGCCAAAGGGCTGCCAGATAACGTTCTCTGACATATCGACGCAGTCGCATACCCAGCCGGCACGCTAATTAGGATAAATGCTAGCAGCGCCGACAACCCGAACAGAAAGGTTTTACTGGTCATTTTAAATGATGTTCGAATATTCTATTGTAATAATACATAGTATTCAATATTTAAAAATAGCCAATTGCCATGAGATGCACCCCGATAAGTCAGAATCTTATTCAGTATATCCCCTTCTCGCCAGATAGTGCAGCACCACCTGGTCGCCGTACTGCAGTATGCCTTCAAGGGTCAGCTCTATCTGGTGCTCGAGTTCGCCGTGAAACAGATTAATCCCTTCGCCTATCAGCAAGGGAGCGATCGTCACGTATATCTCGTCCACGAATCCTTCGTTGAGCATCCGGCGGGGCAGCGTGCCGCTTCCTTCCAGGAGTATGTTCTTTATCCCGCGCCTTTGCAGCGTGTACAACAGGTCTCTCAGGTGGACGGCGTATTCGCCGGCTATGACCACGTCTACACCTTTTTCCTGGAGCCGTCTGACAGTCATCGGGTTGACGCTCCGGGACAGGGCGATTATGGTCTTCGCGCCTCCGTCCAGCACCTTCGAGTTAAGCGGGATCTCGCCTTTGCTGTCGACGATGATGCGGAAAGGGGTCTTGATCTGTTCGCTTACGACAAGGTCCGGGTCGTCGGACAAGACGGTTTCCACGCCGACCATCACGGCATCGACCGAACCGCGGAGCCTGTGGACCCTGTAGTTGTCGAGCTTATTTGAAAAGACGATCTGCTTGTCTTTCTTGCCGACCCTTCCGTCAAGGCTTATCGCGGTGTTGAATATGACGTGCGTTTGCATTTTTTTCCCTTTATTATTTATTTTCCATTCAATATAAATCTTGGTCTGGCTTAATTATAGTATATCCATTATATAAGATATGAAAACCAGGGCTCTTGCGCACGGGGCGGCCACGATCGTTAACGCGATAGCCACAGGGAAGGGCGCTGCCTTCGGGATATCGCTGGAGACTACTGCGTCTGTCGAGGTTAACGGCTCGGGAGAGTTCAGTGGAACGATAGCCGGCAGCCCCGGAGAAGATACCCGGCTCATGGAATTGTGCGCGAAAAAGGTCTTCGAGCGGCTAAAATTTTCCGGCGGTGCATCCATCGAGACTGAGTCCGACATCCCCATCGCCTCAGGCCTAAAAAGCAGCAGCACTGCCGCCAATGCAGTAGTCCTTGCGGCTTACTGGGCGGCCAGGAAGGAGGCAAAGGTCAAGGCTCTAACGGATAAAGAACTGCTCGATATCGCGATAGACGCCGCGTTCGAGGCCAAAGTCACGGTCACAGGCGCTTTCGACGACGCGGCGGCCTCATACTACGGCGGATACGTCGTCACAGACAACGCCGAAAGAAAGATCCTGAAAAAGGGGCTGATGGATGACGACCTAGAAGTCGTCATCTACGTCCCTGAAGGCAAATCATACACCGCCAACGTCGATGTGAAAAAGACCAGGGAGATATCAAAAGAAGTTACAGCGGCATGGAAGGAAGCCCTGTCCGGAAACCTTTACGGGGCGATGAACATGAACGGCCTCCTGTATTCAAGGGCCTTGGGCTATGACTCTGGTCCGGAACTTACGGCCCTCGCGGCCGGCGCATTGGGGTGCGGGCTCTCAGGCAAAGGCCCATCCGTCGTAGCCATTGTCGAGTCGGGCACGCGCGAGGTTGAGGATTCCTGGAAGGACTTGGATGGCGTAATCATTCGCACAAAAATAAACAACAAAAAAGCAGAGGTGCTGTCTTGAAGATCCACAACTCGACTTCGATCGATACGGGAATTCTGGAGGATCACGTCGAGGGCTATGATACCGAGAACCTGCGCGTCTATATCAAGGACGTACGCAAGGGCTCTTACACGCCGTATAGCGGGGTCTGCTATTACAAGGAGGGGAGGATACGCGTCTCTATCAATCCCAAGAATCTTTATCCCGTGCCTGTGCGGGTCGGCTCGCCGTTCGACTCCAGCAAGTGGAACCATTATTTCATGCCTTCGCGCGAGGACCTGATGTCTTTCGTTTTCTTGCACGAGCTGTCTCATTACCTGGATTACAGGAACGGCGTACCGGTCAGGTGCAAGCAGACCAAAAGTGACTTGTTCGCACTGAGGAAGATGGGTTACGTGAATGGAAATGAAAGTCGTTAGTAGAAAGTTCTCTTACGAGATGGAGGGCGACGTGGGCTTCGAGGACGTGACGCGACTTGTCGAGGACGCGGTCACAGAGAGCGGTCTCAGGAATGGCACTGTTACGGTTTTCGTCGTAGGCTCCACTGCCGCAGTCACGACCTTCGAGTACGAGCCCGGGCTGTTGAAAGACATACCAAGAGCCCTTGAAACCATCGCGCCTTCGAATGCTGATTACGCGCACCACGAGACCTGGCACGACGACAACGGGAAAAGCCATGTGCGGGCCGCGCTTATGGGATGCAGCCTCGTGGTCCCGTTCATAGACAAAAAGCTGACGCTTGGAACCTGGCAGCAGATAGTCGTGATGAACCTCGACACCTCGCGCAGGCGGCGTGAAGTTGTCCTGCAGATAATGGGTGAATGAAAATGACTTTAAAAGAACTTTTACTGGAAGAGAGTGAATTGTCAAGATGCGCAAGAACCATCAGCGAATCGATATGCGAAGCAGTCAACACATCGCACTGCAAAGGAGTCGTCCTAGGCATATCCGGCGGCGTAGACTCATCTCTCGTCCTCAGCCTCGCATGCAGGGCGAAAGTCGACGTCCATGCCATGATCCTTCCCGAATCGCCCGGAACCGGCGCAAGCGACGTCGAGGATGCGAAGGCTCTGGCAAAAAAACTTGGTGTGCCGTACAGCGTCGTTTATATCGGCCCCATCCTGGAAACCCTGGACAAGGGTTTTCCCTGGAAGGATTACCCCGCCGACAGGAAGAGGCTCGCTCTCGGCAACGCAAAGGCCCGCCTGCGGATGGTATGCAATTACATGGCCGCCAATCTGGGAGAACGTCTTGTCCTGGGCACGGGCAACAGGACAGAGATACTTCTCGGCTATGCGACCAAATACGGAGACGGCGGCGTGGACATGCAGCCAATAGGCGATCTCTACAAGGCCCAAGTCAGGCAGCTTGCGGCGTACGTCGGCGTGCCTGAAAAGATCGTGAACAAAGTCCCGACGGCCGGTTTGTGGCCGGGTCAGACCGACGAAGGAGAATTAGGCGCAAGCTACGACGTGATGGACGAGGTCCTGTATTATCTGGCGGACAAGCAGCTAACCGTCAGGCAGGCCGCGGAAAAGACCGGAAACGATCTTGCCTTGGTCAAGAAGCTGTACGACAGGATGCAGACGAACGCGCATAAGAGGTGCATGCCGCCGGTGACGAAGTTGTTCGATAAGCGATAGGCTTGGGAACCGGACCGATCGATTACTTTTTTGTTGAAAGTTCGTAAAACATCCTTATACCGTATTTTTTATGAACATTCGTTCGTAAAAAAACTAGTTAGGCAAAATAGCAGTCGCAGCACTCTTTTTAGGAAACAAAAAGAGCATCCATTGACGCCATAAGTTTAACGAAAAGAAAATGTTAGCTGCTCCTGCTACTCTGCGGGAGCTCGACGCTCCCTTGCCTCGCCTGATGGCGAGGTCGCCTAACACAGATTTTACGGCTCGGCTTCGCCTCGGCCCAAATTCCTCAGCCTGCGGGCTTCGGAACTTCGTAAAATCTGGGACGTTAT
>CAIYYO010000105.1 GCA_903930485.1 Methanobacteriota archaeon | reverse complement strand
TCGATTAATCATGTCGCACAAAACTATAAAACCTTTTAATAAGTAAGGATTACTCCTTTACCGCGTGGGCTTGCCCACCCTTTTCAACTTCGTCCCGCAGACATAGCATATCCTAATCGTGCCACTGGAATAGGAAGGCTGTCTTATCGGTAGACGATTTCCAGATATGGCCCGTCCCTTCCGCCTGCGTCGAACGAAACGTCACGTTTATCCCATTCATTCTCGACCGAACAAGAACTCTGCCCCTGGCTCTCCCACAAGCCTTCGGCTCCGCGGATTTGCAAAGAAACGATGCCGTCGCCCGCCATTTTATCCTTTAACTGGTTCGTCAGATTGAAGGAATACTGCCCGGTAGAGGATATTTCCGTCGATGAGGCAACCGTGCCGTCGATGTCGTATAACGGCTTGCATTCTCCGCAGTAAGGCTGCGTGCATATGTCGCCGCCGGGCAGGCATTTCACGGCTTCAGGGATCTTGTCGACCGAGTAGACCTGGACTGTTTGGCTCTTCCCGATGTCTGAAGCCTTCAAGTGTAGCGTTGCGCCGATTATCTGCACATCCTTCGGAACCTCTGAAACATCGAACCGGAGATTGAATCGCTCAGTCGCAGGGGCAAAGAAACCGTTCGCGGTCTTGTAGCACTTGTATCCGGCGAAGAGGTTGCCTTCGCTCGCGGAATAACAGCTGTAATAGCTGTTATCGCACGCCCCATGAACGCCCATCAGATAAGACTGCTCCTTCAGCAAAGGTTTAACAACCTTGGAATCCATCAATGTCTTGGTGACTAGTCCAATCTGGCTGCGGCCGCAGGACTTGTAGTCGTAGGAGACCTGGATCGAGAGGCCTTGGCCTTGGACAGGAGTCACGGAGTACAGGCACTCGACCTGCTGGCCGGGGGTAACAATGTCGGAATCGCAGGAGACGAGCTTGCCTTCGGGATTGGAATGGATGGACGCGATCGATACGTCGGCGTCGCCGGTGTTCTTCAAAATAACGCGCAGATTGTTTGTTTCGTCGAATTTTACACTGCCGTCCCCTCCGATGGAGAGTTCGACTTTCGGATTGGCCGGAGACACAACCTTCCACGTCTTGCTCGCGTATATCCCGCCGACCTGGAACAGCTCGTCGACTCCCGACGGCTTGTAATCAGCCGGTATATCAACGGGCATATCCACGACCCTGCCGTTGTATATCCTGACGGCCGGCATCTGGATCAACGTGTACGCGTTGGAGCCCTCTAAGCCGTAGAAGTAGTACATGCAATCCACGGCGTAGTTTGCGGAGTAGCCGGCGGAATCCTTCGAAGTCACTAAGTACTTCCCGCCGCCCAGGTCCTGGGCTCCTGTGACTTCCATGGCCCCGTTTTCAGCGCAGGCGACAGCTGCGTCGACGTTGCTGAAAGTGGGTGAACTGACCCGGTACACGGTCAAACCCGACAGGGGATCGACTATGGGCTTCGTTCCAGCCCCTCCGGGAACGTAGACGTTGAGGTCATATGATAAAGTGAAGGATACAAGATCCCTGCCTCCGATGCTGACGACGGCGTATGATTGCGAGTCGTTGTAGTCTCCAAACAATGCGCCTTTCAGGAGGATGCGCCCCAGTTCTGATCCGTTCTTCGTTATCAGGATGTATTTCAGAGTCGTCGGATCCATGCGGTCATAGGTCGGCGCGGAGTACTCGGCGCCTACGAGCTGGTCGGCCTCGTTGGAGTAGCCTGCATTCTTCAGCCGGTCCCGCAGATTCGCCTGCTGGTCGGCGCTGTCGATTATTGTAGGAGAGTTTGGCTGTCCGTAGGAATCAAACAAGCCTGAGATGCCGAAAAGAATTTCTAGAGGAACTACAGGGTAAGTGGCCTGAGCGGTCTGATGCTTCTCCACCTTCGTCTTAACCAAGTTGTATGCAAGTTCTCTCACGTCGTCGACCCAGCCGACGGGCGGGGTATCGTAATTGCCCCCGTCCACGTAGAACTCGCCCCTGAATTCGCCTCTGCTCAACCGGATAGTCTCTCCAGCGCAGACCTCGTCGCCGATCACATGGCCGTCGGCTGCGACGAATTTGAGGTCCTCGGGCAGCGTTATCCGGGTATCAAAGCGGTCGATCTGAACCTCGGTCGCCTGCCAGCTGACAAGATCATATTCAGGTATACCCATCCCTCTGTTGTCGGCAAAGTCTCTCCAGCTGAGCCGGTCAAGGTCCAGCCCGTTGAATATATTAGCGCGGGACGACCAGAGGGGATCGGCCTTCAGCGCATCCTTGTAGTATTTTATCTCGGCCTGATTGAGGCCGTAGAAATGTTGGTAGGTGTCGAACGCATAAACGGCTTGCGTAAAAACAAACACAGTCAGCAGCAGAGCAAAGACTATCCTGATTCCGGAAAACGACAGGGAATTTTTCATTTTGGATAATTGCACGGAATAAATCCTTTCAAATAGTAATTAAATTAAACCAGTATATAACCGCATCCAAACTGCCGGAGTAAGGCAAAAAGCCGGTAAATGCCTTGATCACTGAAAACATGCCAACCGCAGAGGGACCAAAATCCGGGTCATGACGAGGTCTCCCAGCTTGATGCGATATGC
>CAIYYO010000104.1 GCA_903930485.1 Methanobacteriota archaeon | reverse complement strand
TGAAGACGATCGGCAGGATGGGCACGGGCTTTTCCGACGAGGAATTCAAGGAGATGACAGAAACGTTGAAAGGAGAGATATCCGAAGAGATCGGGAAAGAGGTCAGGATAAAGCCCAAAGTCGTCGTCGAAGTAGCTTACGAGGAGATTCAGAAGTCGCCTACGTATTCATCCGGATACGCCCTCAGGTTCCCGCGCCTGGTGAGATTCAGGCCGGACAAAGGACCTGAAGACGCGGACACATTGCAAAGGATAGACCAACTCCTGAAATAACTTTAATCTGAATCCTTGAAGGCCTCGACGAAATAACGCTTGATCTTCGCACCCTTCTCTTTCCACGCGCCGCCCGGAAGCCCGGCCTTGTTGCAAAGGCTCTCCATGAAGGCCCGTTTATCCGGGATCTGCTCCCAGACCTGCGGCAGATAAGTCGCGCCCCTGCCTTTGTACTCAAGGATGATGCCGTCGGTCCCGGCCTTGATCTTTTCAAGATATTCTTCGGGCTTGCCGGCTTTGATCAGTTCGGGTTTAGACAGGACGGAGATCTCTATCTCGATCTTCGGCAGCTCGTCCTCCTCGACGGGCGGGAATCTCGGGTCCTCGAATGCCGCATTTATCGCATTGTCCCTGACGTCGAGATACAGAGGCTGCACGGCTTCGAGATGGCCGATGCATCCCCTTAGCTGTCCGTGCTTTTCCAATGTCACGAAAACCCCTCTGTCCTCCCGCAGCTTAAGGTCATCGGTCTCGGGCTCGATCACTTCGCCGCACTCCAGATACTTCTCGATGGATTCTCTCGCGATGCCGAGGAGGCGCTTCCTCTGTTCGGGACCAAGAGAGCCCGATACGGCATGTCCACCGGACGCCTCATTCGCGTCTTTGCCTTCCTTGACGTAGAACGCTATCGCAGCATAGCCCACGACGCCGGCGGTGTCACCCGTAACGTCTCCAGAATTCGAGTATTTGAGCAGCTTGGTCTCCCAGCCGAGCTTTTTCGCAATCGTCATGAGTATCATCACCGGATAGACTCCGCACATCTCGCAGGCAGAGGCCTTCTTCAGGTCGAGGTCTAGAACGGCTTCGATGCATTCCGCATCCATGGATACGGCTGTATCATACTGATAATAATGCGAGAGGTCAGTGCTGGCCACGATCAACGAATCGTCGCCGAGGTGTTTCTGTATTGCGGAAGCGATCTCTTCGACGTCCTCGCCGGAAAGTTGCCCCACGACCATGGGAATGATCTCGTAATCCTTCAGAGTCCTCTGCAGGAAGGGCAGTTCAATCTCAAGGGAATGCTCTTTCTCGTCTGCTTCCGGGACCGGTTTTATAAGTTTCGATTCACTGCTCAATTTTGCCGCAGTCCTGGAGACCGGCACGTCGCCCAGAGGCGTCCGATAATGGGTTTTATCGAGGATTGATGCGCCCCTGAAAGCGACATGGTGTGTCGGCGCGAGTACGTAGACGTCAGCATATTTATTGCCCGCGACCTGCGCGTATGAATACGCCGCGACCTGCCCTGAGTAGGCGTATCCGGCATGGGGCGCTATCAAGGCCTTGATCCTTCCAAGGTCCTCTTTTTTAGCGTTCTTCAGGAAGCCGTCTATCAGTTTCGAAAGATCGTCTTTCTTTCCGGGATACCATGACCCGGCGACGACCGGCTCCCTGACCTTTTTCGTTTCGGGCATTTTTTTCCTTATAATTTCTGTTTCCCATCATATATAACACATAGTTCATGCATTGAGCAAAATGAAGGACCCTTACAACCCGAAGATAACAGTCATAGGAGGATACGGCGGCATGGGGAGATTCTTCGCCGAACTGTTCGCAAGACAGGGATTCCAGGTCACGATAGCCGGACCGAACGAGATCTCCGGAAAGGAGGCTGCGAAAAAGATCGGCGGACGGTACATTAAAGACAATGTCGAAGCGGTCGAGGATGCAGATATTGTAATGATATCTGTCCCGATTAATGCTACGCCGGCCGTGATAGAAGAAGTCGCGCCGCACCTGAAAAAGGGCTCGCTTCTCATGGATGTGACGAGCGTGAAAGAAGAGCCCTGCCGCCTGATGAAGAAATATGCCCCTAAAGGAGTTGAGATATTGGGCACTCATCCGGTATTCAGCCACCGCGTCGGAAGCCTTGAAGGACAGGTTTTTGTTCTCACGCCGGTCAGGGGAGACAAGTGGCTTAAATGGTTCCGAGCCCTGCTTTCCGACAACAAGGCACGGGTCTTCGAGACCACTCCTGAGGAGCACGACAAGGTGATGGCCGTGGTTCAGGGGCTGACTCATTACACTTACATAGCGGTCGGAAAGACCCTCGATGCGCTCGATTTCGACATAAAGGAGTCGCGCAAATACTCTTCCCCGGTATATGAATTGATGATAGACATGATCGGCCGCGTCATAGGCCAGAATCCGTCGCTTTATGCCGAGATACAGATGAGCAATCCCGAGATACCACGGATACACAAGGTCTTCCTCGAGACCGCGCGCGAACTAAGCGAAACCGTGCGCAGGAAGGACGAGAAGAAGTTCGTGGAATTGATGAAAGAGGCGGCAAGGAATTTCGACGACTTGGAGAGGGCGATGGGTAGGTCCGACAAGGCGATAAAATCCCTGATCGCTGAGCTGGAATTCCTGAAAGCTTCGGTCGGAAAAGAGATATGCCTCAGGCACATCTACTCCGGAAAGACGCATATCGGCACGGTGAAGAGTGTGAACGCCGAGACGGTCGTGCTGGAAACAAGCGGCAAGTCTTCGGAATTAAAGATATCCAACCTGCAGGTACTTGGCGACAAGGAAAGAATGGAGTGCAAAAAACAGTTCTACGGCGTCGTTGAAAGGGACCACTCGGTCGTGTTCGACGAATCCGTTGACGAACAATTCGTCACTTCCCTGCTGAAAGGATTCGACGAGAACATAATAGAAGCGTCGGTAAAAGACATATACCGTGGAAACAAAATAGGTGTAGGCAAGAAGAGCGTATGCTTCAGGACAAACCTCATAGACTCTGAAGTGAAAAATACCGAGAAAAAGATCGCCGAATTCCTTAAAGGCATAGGGGGAAGCCTGAGATGAAAGAAGACGCAGGAAAGAAGTTCACGAAAGCCGAGATCGTCTTCGCAGGGGTGATATCGGGCCTGGAGCTGGCGGTATACATAATAATTTGCATAGCGCTCGGATACCTCATAGGCAAGGAATTCGGAGCGATAGGGACAGTGATCGGCCTCCTTTCCGGGGCGCTCATCGGTCTCGTTCTGGCGGTGAGACGCGCAATGAAGATGGCTTTATGACCTTTGGGTGATTTATTTTCTGCACGGGCTAATACTTAAGAAGATAACTACAACTCAAAAAATGGCTAAGATGTACTACGACAAAGACGCGGACCTAAGCGTCATCGGGGCAAGGACTATAGCGGTCATAGGATACGGGAACCAGGGGTCTTCGCAGGCCCAGAACATGAGGGATTCGGGTCTTGAGGTCATAATCGGCGCAAAGAAAGGCAAGGGATTCGACGCCGCGAAAGAGGCAGGATTCGAAGTATTGCCCATCGAACAGGCGGCAAAGAAGGCCGAGATAGTGCACATACTCATACCCGACGAAGTCCAGGGAAAGATATACAAGGAAAGCATAGCGAAGAACTTGGACGAAGGCAATGCAATCATGTTCTCGCACGGATTCAATATCAGGTTCAAACAGATAGTTCCTCCGGAGAACGTGGATGTGATCATGGTCGCGCCCAAGGGGCCTGGGATACTCGTCAGGCAGACCTATGTTGACGGGTTCGGAACTCCTGCACTTATAGCCATAGACCAGAACTATTCCGGAAAGGCTAAGGAAACAGCCCTCGCGATCGCGAAAGCCCTCGGCGCCACCAGAGCTGGCGTCCTGGAGACGTCTTTTGCCGAAGAAACCGAAACCGATCTGTTCGGCGAACAAGTCGACCTCTGCGGAGGCTCAACGGAATTGATAAAGGCATCTTTCACGACCCTTGTCGAAGCCGGATACAAGCCTGAAATAGCGTATTTCGAGACTTTGCACGAGCTGAAGCTCATAACCGACCTGGTACAGACCGGTGGGATAGAATACATGTGGAAGATGGTCTCGAACACCGCCGAATACGGCGGCAGGACGCGCGGAAAGAGGATAGTCGACGAGCACGTGAAAAAGAACATGAAGGAAATACTCAAAGAGATACAGTCCGGCAAGTTCGCAAAGGAATGGATGGACGAATGCGAGAAAGGCATGCCCAACCTGAACAAGATGCGCGAGGAAGAATCAAAGATCCCCGTAGAAAAGATCGGCGCCGACCTGCGGAAGATGTTCGCAAGGAAATGAATTCCTTCATATCCTACACCTGCAAGGGAGTACCTGGCACTGGAGTCATATCCGGAGGGAAGACATACGCCCTCCCGTACAAAGACATGCGCGAATGCATAGCATCCGGCTTTGACACGACGCGGAAAAAAGACATAAACACCGGCGGGATAAAGCTCCTTTCGCCGATACTGCCCTCGAAGATCGTCTGCCTGGGCTGGAACTATGCGAAACACGTCAAGGAACTGAAACCGGCGGGCGGGGGACCTATTATCTTCCTCAAGCCTTCGACGTCCGTGATCGGGCCCGATGATTCGATAATCCTTCCCAAAATTTCCAAACAGGTCGAGCACGAGATAGAGCTCGGCATCGTCGTCGGCAAGAAAGGAAAAGACATAAGCCTCGACAAGGCGGATGAATACATCGCCGGATACACGATCATTCTCGACATGACCGCAAGAGACCTGCAGGCAGAGGCCCGGAAAAAGGGCGATCCATGGGACGTGTGCAAGGGATTCGACACCTTCGCGCCCATCGGCCCGGGGATTGTGCCGAAGAAATACGTTCCCGATGCCGGCCGGCTGGCTCTGGAACTGAAAGTCAACGGAAAACCGCGACAGAAGTCGAACACGAGCGAGATGCTCATGAAGCCGCCGGAGATCGTCTCATACGTCTCTGAATACATGACACTGGAAGCCGGGGACGTCATTGCGTCCGGAACCCCTGAGGGAGTAGGCCTGGTGAAGGACGGAGACGTGATAGAGTCGACTATAGAAAAGATAGGCTATATGAGGAATTACGCTATCAACGAGTGACCTTTTATATCTCAATCTCTCCGCTGAATACCTCTGCGGCCGGCCCGGTCATGTAAACCCTCTTCGTGTTCGCGAAATCGGGCTTCAGGTCGATGGATATGTCTCCTCCGACTGCATGGAATATCAAAGGCTTGTTCGCGTCCGCGAGGTCGTTCAATGAGGCAGCGACCGCGGATGCGCATATGCCTGTGCCGCAGGCCGGCGTCTCTTCTTCCACGCCGCGCTCGTATGTCCTGATCCTGTACTCGTTATTCTTCATCACCTGGACGAAGTGGACGTTCGCGCCCTTCGGGAACATTTTCTTGTAATTCCTGATGCTCCTCCCGGTATTGTATACGTCGACCTTGTCCACGTCTTCGACAAAAATTATCGCGTGGGGGTTGCCTGTGCTGATCGACGAAACTTTGCCCGTGAAATTGTCAACGGTGATCTTTTCCGACAAGAATTCGACGCCAGGGACTCCCATGTCGACTTTCACAGATGAGACGATGCCGTCTTCGATGAAAAGGTCGAGCGTCTTAATCCCGGCAAGGGTCTCTACGTTCATCTTCTCCTTCTTCACGAGGCCTCTTTCATAAACATATTTGGCGAAACATCTTATGCCGTTGCCGCACATCTCGGCCTTGCTGCCATCAGGATTGTAGAATGCGAACCTCGCGTCTGCCTTGTCCGACTTCTGAACGAAGAACACCCCGTCTGCCCCGACTCCGAAATGTCTCTTCGCGTATTTCGCGACGAACGCGGGCTTGTCCCTTTCAGAGACTACGACGGAATCGAACTCGTCCACGACGATGAAGTCGTTGCCTGCTCCGTGCATCTTGGTGAAAAAAACCTTAGCCGACATAAATCCACCCCTGTTTTTTATGTGTTATCTATTCTACCCGTCTAATAAATAACAGGGTTCCACAGATTAATCAATAAGAAATCATTCACGATCCCACCCGGAGGAACATAGGATGGCCTTAAAAGTAGACAGGGGGACAGACGGGCTACTCGCAAAGATCCTGGAAGCGCAGAAAGAGACTAACAAACTGCTCAAGACGCAGCTTGAGACCCTGAGAGAACAGAACAGGAAAATGGATCGCCTCACCTCAGGGGTCGAATCATCAGGGGCTGCAAAGACCAAGGCCGATAAAGCCCTGTTGGACATGCAAAGGGATACTAATAAAATGATCAAAAAGCTGGCGGACAAAGACGGTCACGAGAACGACAAGGTTACGCCTAAGAAAAGCTATACCCAGCCGCCTGCCGGGCCTATGGACTACTAATATTTCCTGCCTTTCTGCTTGTCTATCGTGAACTTCGCGGTATCTGCTATGTGCATGACTGCCATCACGCCCGCCTGCACGGGGTCCGTCACCACCAGATCCGCCGCATCCGGGACCGATCCCGCCATGTTCAGCGACACGACCGGTATGCCCTGTTCTTGCACTTCCTTTACTGCTTCGGTTATCTCCCCGCCCATCAGGGCCCCGGCGAGTATCACTATCTTCGCCCTCGGCAGCCTTGCGACCGCTCGGACGGCTTCTGCGATCTCTTTCTCGCCGACCAGGGGTATGGTGTCGACGGATATCTTTTCCCCGCGTATGTTGTGCCTGTCGGCTTCCGCGATCGCGCCTTTGGCGACCTCTGCTATCTGCGCTCCGCCGCCGATCACGATTACCCATTTCCCGAAGACGTTCGCGAACGACGGCACAGTCGTAAGGTTCACTATCACGCTCAGCTTCTTTAAGTCTTTGATCAATTTGTCGAAGTCGTCGGCTTTGTCTACTTCGAGGTAGAGGTTCACGTTCTCCTTCTTGCCTATCTGCTCTATGTCGCATATGTTGCCTTTGTGCTTGGCGATCGTCGTCGTGATGTCCTTCATGGCCCCTACGACGTTTTTCAGCTCGATCCAGAGGGCTTTTTCGGTTTTTTCCATTCTTTTATGAAAATGTAATCTTTATATAATAATATTGACTTATTAATAATATGTCCTTGAATTATCCGGTCACTCTGGTCAGATCGCTGGCGATTATTGCAATCCTGGCTAGCCTCGCTGCCTGTTCGTACGCCTCAGAAGACATTCTCTCCCTGAAATGGATGCACGGGGCGGACGGGGACGTTCGCGGCATAGCCGTGGGCGACGTGGACAACGACTCGGTGCCTGAGATCGTAGCTGCGACCTCGGATACGGTCTATGTCCTGAGCTACGACGGCATCCTCAAGAACAAGTATGGAATAGATTTTCCGGTATCGGCCTTGCAGGTCGGCGACATCAATGGAGACGGCTACGCTGAGATACTGCTTGGAAGCGGATTCCTTAACACTTTCGATACCAACATCACAAGGTTCGATTTCTCCAATGCGCCTACTATCATCGAAAGGCCTGAATTGATATACAAGGTCATGAGAGACAACGGAGACGTCTACGTCATAAAGCGAGGGTCCAATGCCCCTGAAAAACTGCTGAACATGAACGAATGGGTGCGCGACATCTACGTCGACGACCTAGACAGGGACGGGAACAGCGAGATACTCGTGGCAACGGGAGGCACGAACGTGGACTACATTGAAAAGATCACCCAAGGGACCGACCCGGTGACTCATAATTCGACCGATATCAGGAATTTCTCGGAGGTCTACGTCGAGAACGGGAGCGCCAGCGTCTACATGCCCAACGGCACCCTGAAGGCGGCCTACCGGATGGACCAGACGGTCTGGCGCATACATCCTGTTACCTTCAAGGAAAACTCGTTCAAGGACATCGTCGCCGGAGGCGAAAGGATCGTGGTCCTGAACAGCGGCGCAGTCCCTTTGGCCGATTACAAGTATCTCCAGAATAACTATACGGTGTGGGGTTTTTCGACCTCGGGAATCGGCGGGGGGGTCGAGGAGCTCGCTGTGGTATTCTCTACGGCGGCAGTCGGCGGAGT
>CAIYYO010000103.1 GCA_903930485.1 Methanobacteriota archaeon | reverse complement strand
CTCGCACCGCTCGATATGTCCGGTTACCAGGCTCATAGGAAGGAAGCGCGGGGTAAAAAAGAATTTATCCTCGTCCTTTACCACGCGCATGTCCCTCCTGGCTCTGGAGATAAAAAGGTCTCCCTTCTCGTCCATGAGACGGCCCCAGTATTCGTCGTAGAGGTCTTTATGTTTCTCGTATTCGTCGTAAACCATTTTTATTACAAAAAGAAGCCTAAACCGATTAAACTATGGTGCCGGCGCAAAATAAATCAGACGGGATGTCACAACCGCTCAACGATCTCTTTAAAGAGAAACGCCAAAACGGAAAAGAACAGCAATATCATGGCGACGCCATATTGCGAGACCGCCGAGGCATGGACCAGGGATACGACTGATGCATAAATGAAGACAGTCGAGTTGGGGTGTTTCTGTCTTAAACCGAATAATCCAAGCAATGCTGCATAGAATCCAAGATACTCGACGGCATGGCCCATGGCAAAGAAGCCCGACGAAAAGTCGTTCGAATACTCTAGTACCCCGAGCATGGAAAATATCAA
Source organism: Methanobacteriota archaeon (assembly GCA_903930485.1). Lineage (GTDB taxonomy): Archaea > Altiarchaeota > Altiarchaeia > IMC4 > QMZM01 > CAIYYO01. The sequence continues at coordinate 3,828 of CAIYYO010000103.1, read as the reverse complement.
AAACCAGTCGTGGTTCCCGGTTGTAACCGGCTTGTTATTGATGAAACCGTAACCGGTTGGATGCTGTGCAGAAGCCATATACCCCCCGCTGTCAATCAACGCCGAACCGGTGAAAGCCAGGAAAACGCAACCGACTATGAAAAACCGTTCATCCGCGTAAAACAATAGGAAAGAGGCGAAAGGAACGAACCACTCGAATAGACTCCCGGCAAGGACTACCAGGAACCAATTATTGCCTGGAAGGACGATGTCGGAAAGCATCGCGATAAAATGGCCCATCTCGTGGACCATGCCCAGGAAACCCCATGCGTAATTCGGGAGCCCCAGAAAACTTAAAGCGATAGGTCCGCAGATCAGGAAAAAGAACAGCCACCCGGCAGCGTATCCCTGGCCGTCGATGCCTTGATTCGATTCGGCTAAGTTTGTGCGACTCTTTTTTCCTGTGTCAAAACTCGAATTAAGGCACTCCATACAGAAGAAGCCGTCGCCTACATCGACTAAATCGCCTTTGCCATAGGTCTTCCCGCATACCCGGCAGACCCCTGGATCTCCTGAAACGGCAGAATTTTCCACGGCACCATATTAGCTATGGCTGGTATGATATAAAAACTTGAGTAAACCACATAACCTGAAGAAATGGGCTATGCCCGGAACGAGATTCTCACTCGCTCCTAACCGCGGGAGGGCTGTCGCCCGCCCCCAGTTCTAGGTGCAGGTCACACCTGCATGCCCGGTTAGGGCATACTCCTAACACCTCCCCGGAAGGGCCTTCAGCCGGTCTGACGGAGTGTAAAAATTAGTAAGAATTTAGAAAATCCTCAAAAATCCAGTGGCCCTTCGGGGGCCGCCCTTCTTTCTTTGGGGGTAAAGCACCTTTTATTTCTTCTTAAGAAAGTGTCCCATAAGGGACATGTCCCCAGGGACAAAAGGGGCTTGCGGGGGACGAGATTCGAACTCGCGAAGACCTTCGTCACAGGATTTCTCAAATCCTTCGGATTTGAACAATCACCCGAAGGGTGTTTTCTTAAGTCCTGCCCGTTTGGCCGACTCCGGCACCCCCGCTTATGCGATTTTATTATTATGTACTCTTCTTTAAAATAACGAAAAACGGTCGACAAGGCTTAATTGCCCATAAAACGGGAAGAATAAATTTAAGATGATGGATCCGTTTAATAACCATTCAGAACCGGACAGATATATAGTCCGGATTCTTTATGGATTAAAATGGACGACAAAAAAAATCCCTCAAGCCCGAAAGATTCCTGGCGTCGCTCGGTCCTAAAAGCAGTCACATACAGAGTGCTGATACTCGCCGCAGACTTTACCGCAGTATATCTGCTGACGGGCAACTACCGGATCGCCCTCGGCTTCATGGTAGTCAGCAACGTCTACACTACCGTCCTGTATTTCCTTCACGAGCGATTCTGGAACGGGGTCGCTTGGGGGAGGATCGCGGGATAATGCGGAAGCAGATTTTTTAACCTGTTTTACTTATTTCTTCTCAAAGGACTTAGAAGTGAAGAAAAATGGAGACGAAAAAGGTTTTTGACTCGGAGACCGCCCGAAAATTAGGAGAGAGCATCGGCATAAACTGGAAGACCTGCGGATTCCCTGTGGACGAGTTCCGCAAAGGACTGACCGAGGAACTGGAACACGGAAGCCATGACCCGGAAACCAACGTGACGAACGACGATCCCGTATTAACGGGAAAGATCGCATGGGCCCATCTGAAGGAATTCCCGGACTACTACAAGAGACTCGACGTCATGGAAACCGAAGCCAGGAGATACCACAGGATTATGAACGAACCCTCGAAAAGGATCTGGAGATAGGATAACTGAATTAATAAAAAAAAGGTGATTGGAAGGCGATTCAGATCACTGCCCCAATACTTTTGATTATGTTCTTCGTCGCCTCGGCAGCCTTGTCGGCATCCTTGCCTGTCTTCGCGCCGGTTATTATCATCTTCCCGCTCCTGAAGACGAGCATCACGGTCTTGGGCGACGCCAGCCTGAAAACCAGGCCAGGGAACTGCTCAGGCTCGTACTCGGTATTCTCGCACTCCATGGCGAGGAGGTCGAGATTCACCCGGAAATTCATTTTCGCTGACGCAACGATGTTCTGTATCTCGATCTTGGGCTTGCCTTCTATCTTGATGTCGCCCTCCTTGAATTTCTTCAAAAGGTTCTCGACGGCCCTTTTTATATCGTCCTCGGAACGCGCGCCGGTGCATATGATCTTCCCGGAGGAAAAGATCAGCATCGCAAGCTTCGGGTCCCGTATCCTGTATACGACGCCTGGAAACCTTTCCGGGTTGTATTCCATGCCTTTGACCTTCTTGACAAACTTCTTCAGATCTATCTTCGAATTCACAGTTATCGCAGAAACCATATTTTCAACGTTAGCCTTCATCGTCATCCTAGCTATTCACCTCGAATTTTTAAAGAATTATGTATAAATAGTTTAAAAATATAGCGCATAAGAGCTTATAAAGCAACCCGGACCTCGAAAAACGGCTTAAAAATCGATTAAGCGCCTCAGCATAGCGATTTAATGCGTTTCCCGTTTTTGGAGAAAAAATATCTATTTATATCTCAAAATATATTAACATTTTATACAGGGAATAAAATCAGTCAGATTCAAAAAAATGAAAATAGAGCGTATAAAAACAGGGGTCAACGGATTAGACGAGCTCCTGCAGGGAGGGTTCCCTAAAGGCTACTGCATCCTCATATCCGGCGCGCCAGGTACGGGGAAAACAATATTCGGACTCCAATACCTCTACAACGGCGCCAGGAACGGAGAGAAAGGATTATACCTCGCCTTCAATGAAGAAGTCGGCGACGTACTGCTGCAGCCGTCGGTATTCGGATGGGACATCTATAAGTATATCGAGTCCGGCAAGCTGAATATCATGTGCCCGGACATCAAGGAATTCAACATCAAATCCATGGTGAACGAGATAAGAGACGGGGGATACGACAGGGTTGTACTGGATTCGTTGTCGATGATCCTCGCCTACCCCATCGCCATAGAAGACATAGACATCTCCTTCACGTTGAAGGACAGGCTGGACAGGCTCGCTCCTTCGCCGATTCATTCTTCCGTGGCGACAAGACTGCTCGTGGACAAGGTCGTATCGTCTCTGAGAAAACTCGACTGCACTTCTCTGATAATAAGCGAGATGGTCGAAGCCCAGGGAGGCGGGGTGAGCAGGGACACGGTATCTGAATTCCTGGTAGACGGGGTCGTTACGCTGCAGTATGTCATGGTCGGTATCGAATCCAACAGGAACCTAATGATAAGGAAGATGAGAGCGACCGCACACAGCGAGAACATCCACCCCATAGAATTCAAGGAAGGGACAGGGATGAACGTCTTAATGCCATAAAATAATTCTTTTTTTTACTTTTTCTGGAACGATAAACTTCAGTCAATAAAAAAAATAAGAAATAAAAGGTATACACGCTTATTTCAGCCCGGCAACAAGGTCCATCAACACAGCTTTCTGGTCCTTTGCCTTGATTACTCCCGAAGCCAGCAGAACGCCCTCGGTCCCCAGCTCAAGGGCTTTCTTGACATCGTGACCCTTGCTGATCCCGGCACCGCACAATACCTTTACCTTCGGGTTAATCTTCTTAACGGCTTCAACGCTGCCTGAAATGACTTCCGGCTTGGAGTCAGCGACAGAAACGCCGCTCCCTATAAGCTCCGGAGGCTCGACTGCAACGTAATCCGGACCAAGGGCAGCCGCGGCCATCGTCGTGCTGATGCTGTTAGTGCAGACAATAGAGACCATGCCAAGAGCCTTCAGCTTACCGATACAGG
>CAIYYO010000102.1 GCA_903930485.1 Methanobacteriota archaeon | reverse complement strand
TGCAGGAAAAAGAAGCTTAAGGTCGCGATCGTGACGGACTTGACCGCCGCAATACAACTAAGAAAGATCGTCTGCCTCGGCATCGGGGAGTTCATCGGTTATGTCGTGACTTCGGAAGAGGCTGGGAAGGAGAAGCCGTCCCCGTATTTGTTCTATATCGCATTGGACCGGCTGAAGTGCAGGCCTGACGAGGTCATAATGGTCGGCGACGACTGCGAGAAGGACGTGCTTGCGGCAAGGAATCTCGGTATAAATTCTTTCCATCTAAATGATAAGTCGGTGTGGCGCGATTACGAGAGATGGCTTCAATGATCTCCAGCAGGTGGCTTGCTTTTGGATTGATAATCCTTTCTTTTGTTTTGGGGGCTTATGAGTATCCTTCGATGCCTGACAGGATGGCGACCCACTGGGGTCTTAAAGGCGAAGCTAACGGCTACGCTTCGAAGGCTGCGGGCCTTTTCATGCTGCCGGTTTTGTCTCTCATACTCCTGGGGTTCTTTGTCGCAATCCCTTACATCGACCCGCTGAAGCAGAACATCAAGAGGTTCATCGGTTACTACGACGGCTTCGTCCTCGTCTTCACGGTTTTTTTACTCTACTTGCATCTCCTGACAATCCTTTACAATCTCGGCTATTTGTTCAACATGACGGAGCTGCTTTCCCCGGCCTTGGGCCTGCTCTACTATTTCGTAGGCGTCCTTATCGGAAAATCGAAGAAGAACTGGTTCATCGGCATCCGGACACCGTGGACGCTCAGCAGCGATTTTGTCTGGGAAAAAACCAACGGCCTCGGAGGCAAGCTGTTCAAGATAGCGGGAGTCATCTCTCTTTTGGGAATATTTTCCGGGAACTACGCCTTGATCCTTGTGATAGTCCCGATGATCGTTTTCTCTGCGTATCTTGTGGTCTATTCCTTCCTGGAATATAGAAAAGAAGCCGCCAAAGCTCATTAAGCAGGCGTATTTATGGGTGAAGGTGCATAAATTTTATTATGGTCTATCTCGGAGTCAAATTCAGGGCGGTCTTGCTTGACCAGAATTTTCCAAGAGACATCGGGATAGACGAGCTGAAGTCCTGGTGCACGGAATTCTACAACCACGGGTTCACGCCGGAGTATGAAGGCGGCTCTGCAGGGAACCTAAGCTACAGGATCAAGGAAGGGGAGAACCAGTTCATCATCACAGGCGCCGGAATAACGTCGAAAGCAAAGATACTCGACAACTCGCTCGCGCAGGTCAAGTCGTGCGACGTAGAAAAAGAAATAGCCTATTATTACGGCAGGAGGAAGCCTTCCTCTGAAACGCTTGCCCATTGCGCAATATATTCGTCAAGGAAAGATGTAAACGCCGTCTTTCACGGGCATTCCGAGAAGATACTTGCCTGTGCCGATAGGCTGAAGCTTGTCCAGACGAATGAGGAAGTGCCTGAAGGAACCGGAGAGCTTGCAAAAGCCGTGCTTGAAGCCCTAGGCAAAGAGAATTTTGTCATAATGAAGAATCACGGCTTCATTTCCATGGGCAGGACCATGAAGGAAGCGGGTGATCAAGCCATAAAGATCCAGAAACAGTGCATCTAAGACTCTAAACAGATTCAGTCTATCAACGTCCTGTCAGTCATCTCGCCTGCGTAGTTCGTGCGCATCATCTCTGCGGCTTTCTTTTGGTCCTTCGTGTGCCCGAGGACCCACATCAGCTTGACGTACGCCGTTTCGGAAAGCATGTCTTCGCAGGGTATTACCCCCATGTCGAGGAGCATCCTCCCGGTTGAGTACACGTCCATGTCGACCCGTCCATAGACGGTCTGCGAAGCCATTGCGAATAGGACACCTGAGGCGATTGCGTTCTTTATCGAGGAAAACAATGCCTCGGATGTGTGGCCGAGACCCGTGCCTTCGATGAGGACGCCTTTGTAACCCAGTTCCGCGACCTTGCCGATCATCTCGGGCTTAAGGCCAGGGAAGCATTTCAGCATGAAGACTTTTTCTTCCATCTTGGCGTCCAGCTCAGGCACGCAGCCGCGAGGCTTGTTCGTTCTTGAGGTATACTCTATTTTCCGGTCTAAGACTTTTCCTATCGGCTCGGAATTCACTGTCTTGAAAGCGTCTCTTCTGCTCGTGTGAAACTTCCTTGCCTTGGTTCCCGGATGTATCAAGGAATAAGTATCGGATGATTCGCCGTGCATCACGATGCAGACTTCGCCGAAATCGCCATGTGTCGCCACTATAGACGAATCGATAAGGTTCAATGCCGCGTCGCTCGAACCCCGGTCGCTGCTCCTCTGCGCCCCGGTCAGGACGACCGGAACAGGCGTCTTGAGCATGAAGGAAAGGGCCGCGGAGATCGCGCGTCGCGTTGCGACGGACTTCTCCGGAAACGGTCATCCGAGGTTCGTCGCCGGCTCGATGG
>CAIYYO010000101.1 GCA_903930485.1 Methanobacteriota archaeon | reverse complement strand
ATTTCATGCTCGTATACAGCATACACTCTGACTACAAATACCCGTATCTCCTTGACGAATGGCACCACCTGTCCGAAGGGATAAAGTTCATCGACAAGGCAGGGATAGACCACGCCAACCCGTATTACGCGTATCCAGCGCCTTCTGACGCCGGGCTCCTGGAGACGGGCTACAGCCTCCTCCTCGCCGAGATACTGCTATTGACCGGGCAGAACCCGGTCATGTCCTTCGCATACCTGCCCGCGATATTCTCCGCAATATCAGGCCTCGCGGCATACGTATGCGTAATGAAGAACACGAAAAGCCACGGCACAGGCATCATCGCCATGCTCTTCTTTGCCGGACTGCAGAGCAACATAAACATCGCAGGCCCCTGGTTCTTCCTGCCCCTGACCCTCGGATTCCCGTACATATATGCAATACTATACCTCATGGTCGAGGCACTGGAAAAAGACAGGACCGCGAATTACGCCATCGCAGGAATCGCGCTCGCAGCCCTCGGGCTCATACATCCGTGGACGATGGCCCTTGCGATACTCCTGATCGCAGCATACCTGTTCACAAGGCATGACCTAGCCGGGAAGAACCAAGTCAACCTCGCTCTTGCGTTGCTTGCGCCCCTGCTCCTGCTGTCATACGCATACGCGAGCTACGGGATAAGCCCGGGATATCTCGCGAAAAATTTTTTCATCAAAGGGCTTGACACGCCGGTAAAAGAAGTGACCAATCTTGGGTACCTCATCGGAGTCGCCAGCCCGCTTACCTTAATCCTTGCTCTGGCAGGCCTGGCATACATCTGCCTAAGAAACAGGAAAGAAGAGAGGATCGTTGCCTTTTGGGCGGCATTCGCAGGCGCAGACATCGCCTTATACCAGATCTCCGGTTCGACCGTGCTCGCTTCATACGAAATCGTCTTATATTACCTGCTACTCGCCCTTGTCCCGCTTTCTGCGATAGGGTTATACGGCATCCTCGGATCCCTTGATTCGAGAATCAGGCACAGGACGGCCGTCGCATTCCTCGCAATCGCCGTAGTCGCAGCCTCCGCATACTCGGTATTCACGCCGTACTATCAAAGCAGAGGCGGCTTATACAAAATTATCGACGACGACTCCTACGCCGCGCTGAAGTGGCTCGGCCAGAACAGGGGCCCCCATGGGGTGGTCCTTTCCAGGCCTGAGCTGTCCTCGGCCATATATCCGGTCACGAAAGACTATGTGGTCTCGGTCCTTGGCGCGAACTCGACAGGGCTCTCGGACAACAGGAGATTCTTCAAGTCGGACTGCGACGGAAAGGCGGATATCATGGCAAAATACAACGTCAGCTACCTGTTCCTGAAAAAAGAGGACAAAGTCAGATGCGATAATGCAAAGGCTATTTATAATCTAAGGGGCGTCTATATCTATGAAGTAGACAAAAAACCCCAGGATAATGGAAACCCTTGAAGCGATAAAAACGAGAAGAAGCATCAGAGTATTCCAGGACAAACCCGTCGAATGGGAAAATATCCTCATCATCCTCGACGCCGGCAGATGGGCTCCATCAGGCCTGAACAACCAGCCCTGGAAATTCAGGATACTCGACGACGCCGAAGAGAAAAGCCAGGTGGCGGACCAGACGCGATACAGCGACATGCTCAAAAACGCCCCGGTCTCGATAGCAGTATTCCTAGACACAAAAGAATCATACGACAGGACAAAAGACGTCCAGGCCATAGGCGCCTGCGTGCAGAACATGCTCCTCGCAGCCCACGACCAAGGCATCGGCGCATGCTGGATAGGCGAGATACTAAAAAACAAGGAAAAAGTCAACGCGATACTCCGCATCCCTGAAGAATACGAGCTGATGGCCGTCGTCGCGCTCGGCTACCCGGCAAAAAAAGACGCAAAAGCCGACAGAAAAAAACTCGAAGAACTCCTATGGAATTAGAACTCAACAAAAAAGCCACCCAGATCCTTGAAAGACTCCAGGATATAGAAGGGGTACAATCCGAGGAACACTGCATAGGCATCAAGACCGCAACGGTCATAGACCTCGGAGTCGAGGCAAAGATCCCTGAAAGATACCAGACCGAGATAGGGATCAAAGCGGCCGAGGCGAGCATGGGAGGACTCGGACAAGTAAGGATAAACGGTAAAATCCTTGAAGCATCCATACCCCAAGATCCAGGAATAGCGACGATAAGCTGCCAGCTCGCAGGATGGGGCATAGATATCGAAGGAAAGAAAAAACTCGGCTCAGGCCCTGCAAGGATCCCGGCCCTTAAGCCGAGGGATCTCATCGAAGCCGCCGGCTACACGGAAAAACCCGAGGAAGCAGCCCTGATACTCGAGACCGACGCACTCCCGGACAAGGGCATATGCAAAAAAATATTCGAACAGACCGGGACCGAAAGACTGATCATAGGCGCGTTCAGGGAAGACAGCCGGGCCGGGCTGATTAACGTCCTTGCGCGCGTCGTCGAGGTAGGTATCTACAGGATCCACAACATCGGATACGACATAAAGAAGATAAAGACGGCAAACGGCACATTGCCCATCCCCAAGGTATCGGACAACATCATGTACGAATCAAACGACTCGATAATATACCGGGGCAACGTATGCCTCGAAGT
>CAIYYO010000100.1 GCA_903930485.1 Methanobacteriota archaeon | reverse complement strand
TGATGCTGAACTTCAACAACAGCGCCTCCAACAATCTCGGGATGCCCCTGCCTAAAGGAACGATCAGGATATTCAAAGAAGACTCCTCAGGGAAACTACAGTTCATAGGCGAAGACTCGATAGACCACACGCCCAAGGACGAGACGATCAGGCTGCTCACGGGCCAGGCATTCGACATCGTCGGAGAAAGGAAGCAGACCAACATGCAGATACTCTCCAACTGGTACGAATACACCTGGGAAGTGTCGCTGAGGAACCACAAAGACCAGGACATAACCGTCACGGCACTGGAGAACACGGCCGGGGACTGGGAGATAACGCAGGAGAACTACCCGCACATAAAGGAGTCCCAGAATACTATCAAATGGAAGGTGCCTCTAAAGGCCAACAGCGAGACCAAGCTGACCTACACGATAAGATACAAAAAGTATTGAAAATGAAACCCCAAGCTTTATTACTCTGCCTGGCCGCCTTAGCGTTGCTATCGACTGCTGCCTGCGCGACGGAAGTGATATTCGTAAACGAATCGGCCGAGAAGATATACGGGATAGGAGACATGAAGCTGTCAGGCAGCCTCTCGGACAACTTGCTTCATATGACCGGTTCGGGCGAAGTGATAAGCGGGGAAAACGTGAAGGTATATCTGCTCGGCCCGCCGAGCGAGGTCCTGGTAAAAAACCTTAACGTCAACGGCACCGGGAAAACGGTATCGTTCGATTCCGAAGGATACTTCTTCATCGCCGGTAAAGGAGCTTTCACTTATTCGGCCGACGTCGAATTAAAGACCCTCGGACAGATAAGGCTATACGTTCCGGGACCAGTCAATCAGCTAACATTCGATCTCAAGGACGGATACGCGATAGGCGGAGACGTATACGGCGCCATCGGCAAAGAGGTCATCATCCAGAGGTCCTCCGGCTCCGAGCCCGCGGAGGAGCAGAAGAACCAGACACTCGTCGACGGGAGCTTCCATTACACCTTCGGCCAGGAAAGGAACGAATTCTACTATGACATCAGATTCAGCGCCCTAGGAACAACCCTCGGAAGGTACGAATTCACCCTCCCCAACGGCGAATCCATAATATCCGTGACAGGGGCGCTGAAATGGGAGAAGCAGGGACAGAACCTGATACTCGACCTTGAATCAAGCAAAGCCGAAGTCATAGTTTCGGGCATATTCGACGACTCATCCAATACCCTGCGGATACCAGACCTGCCCGGCGGAAGGCATTACGTAATGATAGAATCCGACCCACAGAAAAGGCTGACAATCGCCAAGACAACGGCACAGGAGATCGACCTCAGCCAGTCGCAGATGAGTCCGAGATACTCTAACGCGAGGGCTTTTCTCGCATCGTCCGGGGACTACTTTGAGTATACGATTCAGGACCTTGCGGTACTTCCGTCTCTTTCCGCATCCGTGAGCAGCGCAACGAACCAGATAGCCATAACCGAGAAGGGAAGCATACTCGGCGAACTCTCTTACACCTACGCGAACACAGGACTTGATTATCTCTCGATAGTCTCGGGCGGAACGCCCCTGTACGCCGCAACCAGCCGCGGAACGGTCAAGTTGACCAAAGACAAAGACACGCTTCTATTGTCGCTTCCCAAAGTAGACTACGGCACGCTGGATTATGAATATTTCACGACACGGCCGGCACTGAACCCGGTAGACATGGTCGACATACCGCTGGCAAAGACCGACCTGCCGATAACGTCGTCGACCACCTCCATCTATCTGCCGGCAGACTACGTCGTATTATGGACCTACGGAGCGACGGGCGGAAGCGAGATCCCGCCGATAGAGACACTCATCGTATTCTTCATCGCGATATTGATAGCCGCGACGGCGCTTTACAGGAACAAAATATTCGTCCTGCTGTACGCGATAGCGGCCGTGGGGATAGCGGTATACAGCCCGTTGCTCTTCATACTGCTGATAATAGTATCCATACTCGAAGTAGCAAGACGCTACGTGAGCAAGAACACTAGCATAATCACCCTGGTGGCAGGAGGCGCGCTAGTACTGCTGCTTGTAGTCGCTGTCATCGTCGGTTTCACCTTCATGTGGCAGGTCGGGACCCAAAGCACTGTCAACAACGGCGGATACCTTCAAAACGAAGGAATTGCGCCTAATTATGCCCACGTCTCAGAGACTCCATCCGACACGATAATGCAAAACTTCAAGAGCATAGGCGGAGGCCAGGGATCAATGACGGTGCCTACAAGAGAAGGCGTGCTTCCCGTGAAACTGGACATACCGTCGCTCGGGAAGACGATCACGGTCACGAATTACTTGGTCACGAAAGAGAACCCGGTCACCCTGCGGATACTGATAATCGCGGGATGGCTTAAATACGTGCTCTATGTGGTCTCGGCTCTCGCGTTCGCGAAGACTTACAGCTTATACAGGAAGAGATGAACCCTAAATGGATGAAGGCGACAAGATAACTCTGGACCGGGACACGTTCAAGGCCCTCGCGGTAGACACCAGGGTAAAGATACTGCGGATATTGGATGACAGGCAGCACACGCTCTCAGACCTTGCCGAGGAGCTGGGGATGGCACCTTCCACGATAAAGGAGCACCTCGACACCCTGGTCGCGGCCGGCCTGATAAGGCAGGAAGACAAGGGCATGAAGTGGAAATACTACAAGCTGACGACCAAAGGCAAGCAGATAATAAACCCCTACGAGAAGAAGGTATGGATAATACTCGCGACGATGGCTGTCGCACTGATGGCCTCGCTGTACGCCCTATACACGCGGCTGCAGGAATTGATGATACCATTGCCCTACGCCCAGACCTTATCCGAATCTGCCGAAAGAGAGGCGCCGTCGTCGCTTGCGGCAGGGGCCTATAACTCGTGCGATACTTCCGCCCCTCTGAACGCCACACCCGCGCCGGAGGTCATGAAAGGGGCTGCAGAGGCTACGTCGTCGACGATACAGCAGACCATACCTCATGCGGTCGCGAACGCTCCGGTCATCCCCTACCTGGAATTGATCGCCGCGCTGTTATTCGCCGTCTTCCTGGGTATCTGCCTGGGCTATTTGGTAAAAAGGAAAAAGTCTATCTAGTCAAGAAAAATGGAGAAACCATTTATTTTCATCAATTCCGCGATATCCCTCGACGGGAAATTGTCGACCCGCGAGCGTAAACAGGTAAAAATATCCAACAAGGAAGACCTCGAAAGAGTCGACAGCCTCAGGGCAGGCGCCGACGCCGTAATGGTTGGCTCCAACACCGTTGCGATAGACGATCCCAAGCTGACCGTCAAGTCCGAAGCCCTCCGGAATCAGCGGAAGGCCAAAGGAATGCCCGAGAACCCGGCGAAAGTCATGGTCGGCAGCATCAAAAATATCCGCGTCGATGGAGACTTCCTGAACTACGGCAACGCGGAAAAAATAATCTTTACCACGGAAAAAGAAGACATAAAGAAGATCGAGGAATTGCGGAAAAAGGCCAAGGTCTACGTCCTGGGCAAACAGAAAACCAACGTCAAAGAGATGATTGAAATCCTTTCCGGCCTCGGGATGAAACGGATAATGGTAGAAGGCGGCGGCACCCTGAACTACGAGATGCTGGAAGCAGGCCTCGTGGACGAGATATACGTTGCCATCGGGCCGATGATATTCGGAGGAAAGGACGCGCCGACGCTTGCGGACGGGGAGGGGCTGCTTTATGAGAAAAAGATAAACCTGGAGCCGATCGGGACGGAGACATTGGGGGATGTGTACGTGCTTAAGTATAAAGTCCTCAGATAGCTTCAAGCCCGTTAATCCGTTTCAAAAGCTCCTCATGGATAATATTTTTCTTCTCCCTGCTCAGGTGGAAAAGCCGTTTTACGATCATCGCATCCGATATCGTAAATATGTAGTTGAGTTTGATCACGGAATCCCTGACTGCGCCTTCCTCCTTGGTGAGAGGGATCCCTTTCATGGACGTGTTGCTGGTTATCCCGGCTATGACTATGTTGCCGAGCTCTTCGAACAGGACGACCGCCGGCCTCTGTTTCACCTCGAAGGTGTCGGTGTACTGCACCTTCGCCAAGATCACATCGCCGGGCCTAAGCATTCTCCCACGCCTCGTCTTCCTTGTTGTCCCAGAGCTCCTTCATCTTGGGCTGCTGGACTTTGTGCAGGAACTCGTCGTACTGGTTCATCTTCTTGGCCGCTTTATAGCAGTCCACCAGCCTCTTGATTATCTCGTTATACGTCTCCCTGGGATACTCACGGGCACCTTTCAGGGATTTCACAACTGATTTGTCGAGCTGTATCGTAGTAATCTCTGGCATTATGGATCACCTATAGAAAATATATAAGGAGTATATAACGTTAAATAATAAAAAGTTAAGAAAGAAATCCTTTTCGGTCAGATAACCATCCTCGTATTCACTATCGCTATCGAGCTGGCTCCTTTCTTCTTGACTTCGGGCAGGATGTATCTCAGCTTTTTCTCGTCGATGACGATGAATATGTCATGTCCGCCGCCCTTGAGATCCGTTATCGTCGGCCTCTCCACATAGTCATTTATGACGGCCAGAACTTGCTTCAGGTCTTCTTCCTTCAGGACGTTCATATATACGTTGACCTTGCCCTTGCTTTTGAGCACGCCTTCGAAGAGCATCACCAGTTCGCGGATCTTCTTTTCCTTGTTCTTGTCTTTGAGGCTGTCGCTTGATACGACGAGGCGCGCGGTCGCTTCCATGACGTTGTCGAGTATCCTGCACCGGTTCTCCTGCAGGGTCCTGCCTGTTTCGGTGGTCTCTACGATCATGTCCGCTTCCGGGTTCGGGGGCGTCAGCCATGCCTCGGTCTTCCCCGCCGGCTGCCGTATTATAGCCTTGATGCCTTTGCGTTTCAAATAGTCGGCGGTTATGCTCGGATATTCGGTCGCGACCACTGCTTCTTTGTCTTTGAACTTTTTTGCGAAGTCTTCGACAGTTTTCACGTCCGGCAGCACGTCCTCAGAGATCGCGGAGCAGAGCCTCGTCTTGCCGAATCCGAGGTCCAATAGTTCCTGCACCTTGTCCTTCATGTCCGGATACTGGAGCCGGAATTCCTTCAAGATGTCCGAGCCGGTGATCGCAACGTCGCCTTTCCCGGTTGCGAGCACGAAGGGAAAATCCTGCGGCCTGAGCCTTTTCAGCAATATGTCCGGGTCGTCTATCTTCGGGTTATAGTCCCTGCCGTTCACCGATACCTCGTACCCGGCTTTTTCGAATAACTCCATTGCTTTCTTTTCAAGGTGCCCGTCCGGCATGTAGAATTTAATCATTTTCTCTTTTTTTTCTCCTTTTTATTAGCGATTACAAAAATACTATATAATAATATGAATTAGGTGATAAAATGGTAAAGATTGCAATAAACGGGTTTGGAAGGATTGGCAGATGCGTTCTGAGGCAGGCTTTCGGCAGCAAGGATATGGAATTCGTCGCGATAAACGACCTAACTGACGCGAAGACCCTGGCGCACCTCCTGAAATACGACTCAGTGCACGGGATATACGAGCGGGACGTAAAGGCGAAAGGAAGCGCCATAGTCGTGGACGGGAAAGAGATACAGATAATAGCTGAAAAAGACCCTGAAAAGCTGCCTTGGGCCACGCTCGGAGTCGACGTCGTCATCGAATCCACGGGCAGGTTCACTAACCGGGACGGAGCCGGCAAGCACCTGAAGGCGGGAGCCAAGAAAGTCGTCATCTCCGCTCCATCGAAGGACCCGGACGTCACGATAGTCATGGGCGTCAACGAGAAGACATACGACAAGACAAAACACAACATAATATCCAATGCCTCATGCACTACGAACTGCCTGGCGCCCGTCGCAAAAGTCCTGCTGGACGAATTCGGGATAAAGAAAGGCCTTATGACGACGGTGCACTCGTACACCAACGACCAGATGCTCTTGGACCTGCCGCACAGCGACCTGCGCAGGGCGAGAGCCGCGTGCCTGTCGATGATACCTACCTCAACCGGCGCAGCCTCTGCATTATCCCTGGTGATTCCGGAACTCAAAGGCAAGCTCGACGGGATGTCTATACGGGTGCCGACGGCGAACGTTTCAGTAGTCGACCTCGTGGTGGACACCGAAAAAGACGTGACCGTGGAAGCAGTGAACGCAGCCCTGAAGAAAGCAGCCGAAGGAAGCATGAAAGGCATCCTGGCATATTCCGAAGAGCCGCTGGTGTCCATAGACTACAACAACAACAAGTCCTCGTCGACAGTGGACGCGCTATCGACCAAAGTGATAGGGAACAACATGGTCAAGGTCCTCTCATGGTACGACAACGAGTCAGGATACTCGCAGAGGATAGTAGACCTGATGGCTTACATAACCAAGTAAGCCCTGTTTTCTTTTATTATTCCTTTATATTTCTTTTTTCTTATCTGGCAAGCAAGTTTAACACGGCAAGCGCTATTAAAACCCCGCCGGACAAAACGATCAACACCGCCTTTAACAGGAAGTCGATTTCTGCAAAGAACAACAGATAGACTGCTATGAAGGGGCAAAGAACCATATAAGCCAACAGTACCAGGAGAAGGATAGTCTTTTTCTTTTTGTTCCTCGAATTCGAACCGGAATCAACGGGCTTGTTTTCCATTCTGTAAACTATTTAGAGCATCCTTTATTATCTTCTTATGATCGAATGCAAGGGGTGGCAGGTTTCTCAAGGGGTGATAAATGGCTTCCACAGCGTCCGATGCCCCCTGCAGGCTGCCGCTCGTTTCCCTGCATAAGAAGGCGACCGTTATCGTATGGCCGCGGGGATCTCTTTCCGGGTCGGAATATACGCCGACGAGCTTCACTACTTTTACGGCTAGGCCGGTCTCTTCAAGGATTTCCCGTTTAACTGCGTCTTCGACCGTCTCCCCGTACTCGACAAATCCGCCGGGAAGCGCCCAGGACCCTTTAAACGGGTCGTTCTTCCTCCGGACGAGGACTACTGAATCGTCTTTCAGGATGACACCATCGACCGTTAGTTTCGGATTTTTGTAGGGCATTTTCAAGAAAACTTACAGTCATAACCGTCTGCCGCGTCCTTTTTCTTTGGGGTCATAAGCACTTTTGTCTCGGACATGCCCTTTGGCATTTTTCGAGAAAAGAAAGGGGTATAGACGGGCTCAACCGGATTCGAACCCAAACCGCGTGCCGGTTCCCGGCACCAGTTTTAGGTGCAGGTCACCCTGCATGTCCTGTTCGGGCATAATCCTGACCCTCCCCGGTGTGGGGTCAAAGACCCCGCCTTCTTTTGTCCCTTGGGGACATGCCCTGAAGGGCATTTTGGGGATGAAACAATCCCTTCTCGAGAAGGGAGGTTCAATGGGCTCAACCGGATTCGAACCGGTGGTCTTCGCCACGTCAAGGCGACGTCATAACCGAGCTAGACTATGAGCCCTTTCTTTGTTAGAGTTATCTAAGAGGGTTTTAGTGCTTATAAATTTGCCGGATTAATGGGTTTGGGGCCTGAAACCTAAAACATAAAGTATTTATACCTCGTTTCTAACATTTTAATAGGCACGAATTTTTTTGTAGTATGAAAAGTAAAATGACCGCTGAAAGGATTTCGAACAGGTTGCTTGCCTCATTTAAGTCCATGCTCGCATCGGATAGGCATGTTGAGGAGAAAGGCGCCATAAAGGTTGACAAAACGTCTGACATATGCACTACAGCTTTTAAGCCCATTGACCGGAAGGAAGCTCACCCTTATTTGCGCAAGGTCAAGGACGAGCATGTTTTCAGGCTGAAGACCGACCATACGAATGTCATCGCCGAGATCATGCTTATAGAGGGGCTTTGCGAGGAGCTTAAGAAGGCGCCTGATCAGGCTATAGCTTTCCATATGGCCGGGAGGAACGATTTCGCTTCCTGGGTTAAGGACTGCGTTGGCGACTGGTACCTGGGCTCGAGGATGGAAAAGGTGTCTCTCGTGGATCCGGCTAGCACCAAGGCTAATCTGATAAAGGTTCTAGAAGACCGGATTTACAAGCTTAAGAGCCGCTGATTATCCCTTTTTTTTGTTTATTACGTCAGGTGCAGTTGCGGTTAGCAACTGCACAGTTTCGTAAACCTTTCTTAAAGGTTTCTGGGGAGACCGGATTTACAAGCTTAAGAGCCGCTGATTTATTCTTTCTTTTCTTTATTATATTTTTTTATCCGTTTACTGGCTGGTTGTTCTTATCCTTGAGTTTTACTCCTACGACCTGCGACGTGCCGCCCGTCATCGATACCCCGATCACTGATTGGGCGTATTTCATCAGGGCTTCGTTGTGGGTGATCATCATGAACTGTGCTTCGGTCTTGTTCAGCATTTCCGCGAGCCTTGTGGAGTTTTCCCTGTCCAGCGCCGCGTCGAGCTCGTCTACTATATAGAAGTGGGACGGCTTGTACCGTTGTATAGCGAGTAGGAATGCAGAGGTCGTGAGAACTTTCTCTCCGCCGCTCATGAGGTCCATATTCAACAATTTCTTGCCTTTGGGCGATGCCGCTATCAGCAGGCCGCAGTCCGATATCTCGCGCGGGTTGTCGAGTATGAGCGTGCCTTCGCCGTCGGCTATGTCTTTGTATATCTTTTCGAAGTTTTTCTTTATTATGTCGAATGCTGTCATGAATGTCTCCCTCTTCTTCTGTTCTACCGTTTCCATGAAGTCGTATATGGACTGGCGCTCGTTTTTCAGGGTTTCGAGCTTTTCCGATACCTCGTCTATCTCTTTTTTCAGAGTCTCGTAGGTCTCGATAGCCCTCATGTTCACGGAACCGTAGGCGGCGAGGAGCTTTTCTATTTCGGCGACGTCTTCCAGGAGCTCTTTAAGTTTTTTATCCGGTATCAGCTCTACTCCCGCGTAATTCTCGTACTCCTTTTTCAGGTCCAGGAGCTTTGTCTCTATCTTTGCCTTCTCGACTTCCTGGCGTCCCATGTCCTCA
>CAIYYO010000099.1 GCA_903930485.1 Methanobacteriota archaeon | reverse complement strand
GCTCATCAATGCAGTCTCTTCCCCGCACACGAATGCGCCGGCGCCTTTCCTGACCCGTATCTTGAGGTTGAATCCGTCGCGCCCCATGATGTTCTCGCCAAGCAGCCTTTTATCTTCGAGGATTGAAATCGCCTTCTTCATCATCCTGATGGAAAGGGGACGCTCGAGCCGCATGTAGATGAACGCTTCGTCTGAACCGATTGCATACGCCGCTATCATGATGCCTTCCAGGACTTTGAATGGATCGCTCTCTATCATTATCCGGTTCATGAAGGCACCTGGGTCTCCTTCGTCGGCGTTGCATACCACGTATTTCTTTCCGGTCTTGCCTACGACGAATCCCCATTTCGTTCCGGTCGGAAAGCCTGCGCCCCCCCTGCCCCGGAGTTTCGAATCCTTTATGACCTCGACGAGTTCCTTGGGCTCCATGAACAACGCCTCATGCAGGCCCTTGAAGCCGCCGGACGCCGCATACTGCTCTATGCTCAACGGATTGATGAGACCGCAGTTTTCCATGACGATTCGCTGCTGCTTGCGGTAATACTCTATCTCCGAAAGGTTGTGCGCGACAAAAAGCTCGTCGCATTCTCTGTCATTCCTGATGGAATCGATAAGCATAGTAGCCTTATCGCTTGTGACATGCCCGTATATGGAATATGCGCCGTTCTTTTTTACGGTCACAATGGGCTCGTTATAGCACATCCCGGAACATCCGACAGGATCCACCCAGATCCCTAGACCCGCTTCCTGAAGCGCCTTAAGAGTCGAGAGCGCGCCGGCCGAAATACCGCACGTGGCTACTCCGACAGTTATCCGGTCGCCGGACAGCTCTTTCTCGCCTTTTTTGATATCAATGAGGTCGGACAGATTTTTCATCATCGTATCACTTGAACTCCTTGATTATCTTCTCGACCTTCTCCTTGGTCAGCTCGCCGTATACCTGGTCGTCTATCATGATGTTCGGAGCCTTCGCGCACGCCCCTATGCAGTTGACGCAATCGAGAGTGAACCGGCCGTCGTCGGTCGTCTCACGGTCCTTTATCCCCAGGATGTCTTCTATCGCGCCCTCGATCGCTCCGGCCTTCTTCACGTGGCATGCGGTCCCCTTGCAAACCCTTATCAGATGCTGCCCGGAAGGCTTGAGCTTGAAGGACGCGTAGAACGTCGCTACGCCGTAGACTTCTACAAGGGGTATCCCCAGGACCTGCTCCACCTTTCGCATGTTCTCCTCGGACAGATAACCGTACTCCTCCTGCACCTCGCTTAGGAGGTCGATAAGGTCGGACCGGTCATGGTATCCTGCGAGGATCTCGTCGATGGTTTTCAATTTAGGAGTCTGGTTGTCGCTTCTGTCTTTTGCGTGATATTAAATTAACGAAGTAGTACTATAAAAGTATTAAGCCTTTTCCCCCTATGAAAAACGATATACGGAAGAGCTCTTTTATCTTAAGAATTGTATCCCAAATGATGTTTAAACAGGGCGATTATCCAACGGATGTCTGCCGCCGACAAAATATAATTTAAGAACCGTCGCGATAAAGAGTTAATGAATCTCAAAAAAATAATACTTAATCGTTCAGCCAGATGAAAGTAAAATCCAGGATAGAGAACATAGTATGCCGGATAGACTTCAAGCAGAATATCTGCTTTGATGAAAGGGTTGCTCGAGAGAAAGGAATAACCGAGACCAAACACCTGCAGGCATACGTTTACAGCCACCCGAAGCTGAACGTGAAGATGATGATATTCCAGACCGGCGAAGTCATACTGTCCGGAGCGAAAGACTTGAAGGAGATCGAATCCTCGTTCTGGAACCTGAAAAAGAAGCTGAAGGAGATCGGCGCCCGGATAGACATCAGGCCGGACACCGAGATAGAGATACAGAACGTGCTCGCGACAGGGAACGTAAAAGATTATCTGCCGGACCTGGATATCGACCTCGAAAAGGTTTCGTCGGGAGCGAACGCCGCATACGATCCGGAAAGGTTTCCGGCGGTGTTCCTTTCTTACCCTCTCCACGATAGCAAGGCCACAGCCATGCTGTTCAAATCAGGAAAGGTCCTTGTCGGGGACGTTAAGAGTCATGAAGATGCGAACATCGTGCTTGAAAAAGTCGTTGAACAGGTAAGGTACTAAAGGAGATGAAATCCATCGTTCTTGACGTAAACGAATCAGAGGACCTACATAAAGCCCTGAAAAAACACCGGTTCAAAGAGATCGCTGTCAAAAGCGAACATGAATCCTACAGGTTCGACGACCCGGTGAATTCCATATTCGTGATCGGCTACAAAACCGGAAAAGTCGTATACAGGGAAGGCGACGTCCTAAAGCAGCTAATAGGCGAAGCCGTGAAGGCCGAGGAAGGGTTCGATTACGTGATCGGCACGGACGAAACGGGCAAAGGCGAATGGTTCGGCCCGCTTGTCGTCGCATGCATCGCGCTTGAGCCCGGGCAGGCGGCCAGTGTCAGGCAAACCGGCGCGAGGGACAGCAAAAAGCTTGGCAGGAAGATGCTCGAAAGCATCGGGAAAAGATTATTTGATTCAGATTACTGTAAGGAGGTCTTGATTCTTTCCCCGGATAGATACAACAAGCGTTACGCAGAGCTGCGAAGCAAAGGAAAGACCCTGAACGACCTCCTGGCCGAATCGCATACAGAACTGATAAAAACCGTCCTTGCGAAGCTGAATTACGGCAAGGTCAAGATAGTCATCGACCAGTTCGACTACAAAAAGACAGAGGCGCTGCTGAAGGACGTCGAGAAAGAGAGGCACCTCATAATCCAGAAGAGCAGGGCCGAGTCCGAGACTCCCGTCGCGGCCGCGAGCATAATCGCCAAGTACTGCTTCGAAAAAGAAGTGGACCGGTTGAGCGACGAATACGGAATCGATCTGCGAAAGGCAACGCCTGCGGACGTCCCGGAAGACGTCCTCCCGTTTGTCGGGAAGCTGCATTTCAGGAACGTGCGCGGTGGGCTCTGAAAAGAAATACTGGCAATCTCTTAAATCTGTAATCCAAAAGAGATACACTATGACTGAGGAGCCTAAACACACGCGGGAGCCGATCATCTCAGTGCTCGGCCACGTGGACCACGGGAAGACCAGCCTCCTGGACTGGATAAGGAATACCTCAGTCGCATCAAGGGAGGCGGGAGGGATCACCCAGCACATCGGGGCGACCGACGTTCCTTACGATGCTGTGAAAAGGATATGCGGCCCGCTCCTCAACTCAATGAGCGCCAAGATATCGCTGCGCGGGCTCCTGTTCATCGACACTCCTGGGCACGAAGCTTTCACGAACCTGCGGAAAAGAGGCGGAAGCGTGTCCGATCTTGCGATCCTCGTCATCGACATAAACGAGGGCCTGATGCCCCAGTCAATAGAGTCAATACAGATCCTAAAGCAGTACCGGACGCCCTTTGTCGTCGCCGCGAACAAGGTTGACGCGATAAGCGGGTGGAAATACAAGACTAAGCCCGACGACCAGCAAGAGAGAGCCAAGGAGGAATTCTACAAAAAGCTTTATACCCTGATGGGCCAGATATCGGATCAGAAATTCGACTCCCAGCTTTACACCCAGATGCGCGACTTCACAAAAGAGATAGCTATAGTCCCAGTCTCTGCCAAGACCGGCGAAGGGATCCCGGAACTCTTGATGATACTCATCGGCCTAGCCCAGCAGTACCTCGGCGACCAGCTCTCGGTGGAAATCAACACGCCCGCGAAGGGAACCATCCTCGAGGTAAAGGGAGAAACCGGCCTGGGGACGACTATCGACGTCATCATCTATGACGGAGTCATCAGGAAGAACGATTCCATAGTCGTAGGCGCCAAGGATAATCCCATCGTTACGAAAATAAAAGCCCTCCTAAGACCCAAGCCTCTTGACGAGATGAGGGACCCGAGGGAAAAATTCCAGAGCGTCAACACGGTCTACGCGGCCGCCGGCGTGAAGATAGCAGCCCCGAATCTCGAGAAAGCGCTTGCCGGCGCCCCGCTATATGTTGGAGGGCCCGAGATGGTCGAGGAAGTCAGGAAAGAGATAGAGAACGTAGAGATCCACACCGACAACCTGGGCATAACAATAAAAACCGATACCATCGGCTCACTTGAGGCGTTGGTCAAGCTATACAGCGACAAAAAGATCCCGATAAGGAAGGCCGCGATAGGCAAAGTCTCAAATACCGACGTGATAGAGGCGTCTGCGGTCAGCGAGCAGGACAAATACATGGGCGTCATCGTCGCCTTCAACACCGAAGTCCTGAAAGAAGCCAAAACACTGGCGGAAAACAGACGGGTCAAGATATTCGAAAGCAAGATTGTCTACAAGCTCATCGAAGACTACGAGGACTGGGTCAAGAAAGACAAAGAGAAGGAGAGGAGCGAGAAGGAAGGAAAGGTAGCGACCCCGGCGAAGATACGCCTCCTGCCCAAGTGCGTCTTCCGGCAGAGCAAGCCGGCCATCGTCGGAGTAGAGATCCTCGCAGGGACTCTGCACACCGGTTCCAGGCTTATGAAGAAGGACGGCAAAATGGTTGGGAGGATCAAGGAGATGCAGAAGGAAAAAGAGAACGTAAAGAGCGCGAAAGCCCCGGACAAGGTCGCGATATCGATAGAGAACGTGACGATTGGCAGACAGATAAACGAGGGAGACGTCGCATACGTCCACATAACCACCGAAGACATGGCTCAGACGAACAAGGAAGAATTGACCGACGAGGAAAAACAGGTCCTGAAAGAGATGAGGGACCTTAAGAGGGCTGCCAGGGATGACGAAACCGAATAAAAAAGAAACTACCGAAGGGGGATACGATTACGAGACGGAACGGATCGTAAAAGAGATCAAAAAGAGCAAAGCCAAATACGTCGGCCTGGAGTTCCCGGAAGGCCTGAAGATCCACGCCGTAGAGGTCGCGGCAGAGATAGAGGATAAGACCGGCGCCGTGACCGTGATATTCACCGATCCCGTGTATGGAGCATGCGATTCTAAAGAAACCGACGCCGAATGCCTCAGCCTGGACATGATGGTCCACTACGGCCACACGAGGATGAAGCCGAAACTATAGAAGCGTCTCCAGATACATCCTGACAAAATCAGCCCTGCCTGCCTGAGTCGCCTTGTCCTTGAAACCGTTTTTCCTTGCAAGACGCATGACAGCTTTCTCTGAACCTGAACCGTATTGAGCGGCCTTCTTTTTCCTGTTGAGGATATATTTAGGCACGCCGGCTTCCGCAGCCAGATGCCTGAGCAGGTATTTCCGTATGAATCTCTTCCCCTCGTATTCGTCGACGCACGAGAAGATCTCTTCCTCGCCTTCTTTCAGCTCATGGACCTTGAAATCCGTCGGCAGGCCTGAAGCATATTTACCGAACGCCTCATCCATGTAAGGAAACCGAAGATCTATCCCAAAATGCCCGCATATTGCGATGTCGCGGTCAAGGTTATCTATATAGGCGCTGTCGACGTCTTTCTGCATCGCCGTCCGCAGGCTTTCCGCTCCGGCGGCTGCAAGCTTCAGATATCTGTTGTATCCTCCGAAAAGCTCATCTCCCCCCTGACCGGACAACATGACGCCTAGGCCGTCCTTCTCCGCTTCCATCGCCGCAAAATACAAAGGCACTCCCACGCTGACCTTCAAAGAATCCGGATTTCCGACAACCTTTACGAGACTGGGTAGGATCTCTTCTACGTCCTCGTCGCTTACTTCCAAAACCGTTATGTTGAAAGGCAGGTCCTGCATCGCTTTCCGGACGTATTTAAGGTCTTCGGAATCTTTTGTCCCCACAGAGTAAGCCGTTTCATCGGAATATTTAGAGGCTAGAACACTTATAACTGTGGAATCTATTCCCGAGGAGAACACTGCTCCGACTTTTTTCTCGCACGCCTTCTCCACAGCCTTTTCAAGCAAAGCCAGCAGGCAGGATACGTCCTTTTTCATTTAGGAAAAATACTGGGAAAAAAGATATGAAGCTGCAGACCTCAAGTCAGTGTGCAGTGGGAGCCGTATTCATCGGTTATGCAACTGGACCCGTTCCCGCATTTGTGCTTCTCCCCCGTGTCGCAGTCCCTGATCGTCTTGCTATCGATGCATTCCTGGATTATCGTGCTGTAGCGCCCGCATTCCCCAGTAGTATATATCTGGACACAGTATTTCTGGCCGCATTTAGATGGATTCGTCGTAGTAGTAGAACTTGTCGTAGTGGTCGAGGTAGTCGTCGTGCTACTCGTCGTTGTCGGCATGGTCGTCGTTGTCGAGGTTGACATCGTTGTCGTCGTCGAAGAAGTGGTGGTCGTCTCATCAGTATCACATAAGCCGTTGTCGTTCCTGTCCAGACAGCACGAACTGCCTACGCGGATGTAAGGCGTTTTGCAGACGATGCTTTCGCCGGTGCACCCGGCTAACAATGCTACAGACAATACCAAGACGCATAATAATATTTTCTTGTATTCCATTTTTATCCCCACTGTTTAATTCTGGGTCCAAACAAATATAAATAGATGCTGTTTTTTCCTATTCTCCTTTTGTCCCTTATAAATCAGGTTCCTCACCCATCCGTCATACAACTTTACCGCCTTGGTATCTGCCGTTGTAAAGAGTCGTTCCGCCGCTGACTTCTTCAAAGACTATCTGCCCAATTCTCGATCCTTTCTCCAGCGTGAAGCCGGAATCGGACAGGTTCTTAAGGCCCATAGTCAACGTGCCGTAATAACCGGGATCGACC
This sequence comes from Methanobacteriota archaeon, assembly GCA_903930485.1. Lineage (GTDB taxonomy): Archaea > Altiarchaeota > Altiarchaeia > IMC4 > QMZM01 > CAIYYO01. The sequence continues at coordinate 8,454 of CAIYYO010000099.1, read as the reverse complement.
ACCGCCGTCACCAGTATGCACCCGGCCCGAAAGAGCGTCGACCTTGGAAGGATCCTTGCCATAAGGTCTTTCGGCATGTTCACTTTTTCAACGGTTTCTGCGAGGATGTAGTCGCCGGGTTTCAGGTGAACCGTTTCAGTCGTTATCTCTTCGGCCGACGGGAGAATTCGGCTCGAGACCCCGAGATGTGACTGACCCTTTATCGCGTACAATCTGCCGGCCCTCAGATCGTACCCTGCCCCTCCGAGGGATTTCTCGTCGAACGATTCGATGAGGTTCTTCTCCTTTACTAGCGCAGCTATGCATTCGCGTCCGAGTATCATTTTTTTAGTTATTATATAATCAGAGTAGTTCGTGTATCGTCGCTACCATCTTTTCAGGGTCGAACAGGCAGACAGTCTTCTTCCCTGTCAGATACCCGCACCCCTCTCCGGGGTTTATGACGAGGGTCTTCCCTTCCTGTTTGATCTCCGGCACATGGGTGTGTCCCCTGACAACAACGGAATAATCGCCGCTCCCGATCAGTGCGTTAAGAAAATCTGTCACCGTGCCATGGTATAGAGCAATCTTTTTCCCCTGAACATCGGTCTCGATAAACTCTTTTATCTCGGCCCCTATCTCGGAATACGCTATCTCCAGGCCCTTTCTTTCGCCGTCGTTGTTGCCGTATACGCCGAGCATCTTGCACTTCAGGTTTTTAAATTCTCTGACTGTGAAAGGAGCGACGAAATCCCCGGCATGCAGCACAAGCGACACTTCCTGGGAGTTGAAGAATTCGACTACCTTGCGTATGGCGTCAATGTTGTCGTGGGTGTCGGATACTATGCCGATCATCCTTAAGATATTCGCCCGAGGATTGATAAAGCACGAAAGAAGACGGTTCCGGACACAAATAAAAAAGAAAAATAGAAAATAGAAAGGATATCTTAGAGGTCTTTTGCCTGAACGGTTTTCCTTCCGTTTGCGGCGGCTCTTGTTGCAGCATCCTTTATCAGGGTCTCGACTTTCTTGCTTAGCTCGTCTGCAAAGTCTCCTGCAACGTTCATGTCTTCTAAGCCCTTTACTTCCTTAATCTTGGCCTTCACAACCAATAGGTCAGCCATTTTTTTGTTTCACCTCAAAAAAGATTACAATACGTTTAACGTATGGTAATTGGATATTACATTAAACATTCCGATTTAAAAAGCAGACCGCTTGCGAGAGCCATGTATACTATTCAAAACACCGTCAGAACCTTTTCTTCACTGCATTGGAATGCGCATCCAGCGACTCTGCTTCCGCGAGAGTCTCTATCGATGGCCCCATGATTCGAAGGCCTTTCTCGCTTATCTTCTGCAAGCTGTAGCTTCTTAGAAAATCGCGCACGCCGAGAGCCGACGCAAACCTGGCAGAGCCTCCGGTCGGCAGGACGTGGTTCTCTCCGGAGACATAGTCTCCCGCGGCAACCGGCGCGTATCCTCCAATGAAGATCGTTCCGGCATTCGTTATTTTTTCCGATATCGTTTGCGCATCTGCGGCGTTTATCTCGAGATGCTCGGGAGCATACCGGTTCGCGAAAAGGGCCGCTTCATCCATGTCTTTCACGAGGATCGCATACGAATGCTCGAGGCTTTTTGAGATTATCTCCGTTCTCTTCAGGGAAGCTTTCTGTTCTTCCACCTGCTGTGAAACTTTCTCTGCAAGTTCTTTCGAATCCGTGACCAGAAGGCTTCTGGCATCCGGGTCGTGCTCGGCCTGTGCTAACAGATCGGCCGCTATGTAGGAGGGATCAGCTTTTCCGTCTGCGATTATCAGAACCTCGGACGGGCCGGCAGGCATGTCGATATCGACCTTTCCGTAAACGAGAAGCTTTGCGCATGTCACGTACTTGTTGCCCGGGCCGACTATCTTATCGACCTTTTTGATCGACCCGGTCCCGTAGGCAAGGGCCGCAACTGCCTGGGCGCCGCCTACCCGGTAGACCTCGTCCACGCCGCATAATTCACATGCGTAAAGCACTTCGTCGGTTATGGGCGGAGGCGACACTACGACTATGCGCTTTACTCCCGCTATCCTTGCGACCGCACACGTCATCAGGACGGTCGACGGATAGCTGGCCCTGCCGCCCGGTATGTAGGCGCCGCAGCTCTGTATCGCCCTGGTTTTTTCCGTGATCTCCACGCCTTCGTCGGTCTCGGTCTTCCACGACTTTTTTATGTTCTTCAGCTGCTCCAGGTGGTATTTCGCGATGTTCTTCTTGGCGTGCTTCAGAGCCTTGATAAAGGACTCATCGACCCCCTCGCGAGCAGTCTTAATTTCCTGTTCCGTTACACGGATGTTCGAAACCGTAAGAATGTATTTGTCGAATTTCTTCGTGTAATCGATGAGGGCTGCATCGCCTCGGGACCGGACGTCCTCGACAATGGGCCTCACGATATCCAGAACCTGTATGGGATCGGCCCCGGACCTGTCGATTATCCTTTCCAGCGCCTCTTTGTTTTCGTATCCTGTGGTCTTCATGTTTTCTTGATTCTCATATAGAAATAGGGATTGACAACTGAAATATATGTGTAAACTACTGCCTGTACGGTCCGGATAATAATGAAAAGGATTATTGATGTAGCTGCTATCACTCCCTGGCCGGTCATCTCGGTAAGTGTCATCAAGGCGAAAGTTACGAGCGACAGGCTTATCAGCACCAGATTGATAGAGAAGACGTCCTTCCTGTGCTCGAAGCTCAACCTGGTGCCGCGCCTGAAAGCCTCCACTACTCCTTTTTTCTCGATGACGGCGTAAGGCACCACGAAAAAAAGGAGCACTATGACTATGAAAGCGACAGCGAACCCGACCACGGACAGCAGCGCGTAGGGTATTATTTCTCCGCCGGAAGCCAAGTTCAGGGGAAGGACCATAAGCGCAGCCGTGAAGGCAGTGATGGCGCCGAACATAAGGATAACTTTCCAGGCTCCCAGCGCTTCTTTCAGAGACCTCCCCAGGCTTGGCGGCTTTTTTTCATAATAATCCCTCACCAGCGCAGGATACATCCCATAAGAGACGAAATCGATCAAAGCTATGAAAGCCAGGAACAGCATCAGTGGAAGGATATTCTGGAATATGGATGACAGCACCAGCGGATCAACAGACGCCGCCTTATGGCCGGGGTAATCGAGACCTTCGGTTATCTGTGAAGAAACCTTTGCCAGGTATATGATGACGACTGTATACAGCCCGGTCGTGACGAACCGCGGAATGAATATCTTAGGCTCTTTGTAAAGCAGCCTAAGGGACTCCTGTAGTATTCCTTTGAGTGTCATTTTCCGGCCTACCGGGCGTTAATAGATTTATGCGCGTCTGTTATTATAGATAACGTTATGGATTTACAGGACATACTGAACAACGAGGTCTTGGCCAGGTACTCGGACTTGCTGCTGGCCGTCTTCTGGATCCTTCTCTCCGCCCTCATCGCAAAGCTTTTCTATGAATTCGTAATCAAAAGGATACCGAGCCTGCTCAGAAAGACGAAGAGCAGATTCGATGAAAAAATCCTGGAGGCCGTTAAGAAACCAGTGTACTCCGGGATCATCCTCATCGGAGTTTACCTGGCTCTGAGCTCTATTTCTCTGTTGAGAGGCTACCAGCATTCCATCAACGACCTGTTCAAAGTGTTAGGCATTATCTGGGGCTCTTTCGTGGCTTCAAGGATAATCGACGTCGCGTTCAGGCTGCGGATGGAGAGGTCGGCCAAAGGCGCGGTAGTCGAGAGGACGATGCTCCAGAACCTAAACAAGGTGGTAGACGCGCTCATCTATGTCCTCGGATTCCTTCTCGTGATGAGGGCTCTGGATTACGACGTGACCCCGTACATAGCAAGCCTCGGCATAGCAGGACTCGCTGTCGCGCTCGCCATTCAGAGCACATTGTCCAACTACTTTGCAGGGTTTTATATAACCACCGACCGCTCCGTCATCGTTGGCGATTATATTGAGCTGGATAATGGCCTCCAGGGATACGTAGAGAAGATCGGCTGGAGGTCTACAAGGGTTAAGACACTTTCCGACAACATTATTGTACTGCCTAATGCCAAGCTTGCAGAGATGGCGCTCACCAATTACTACCATCCCGGCACCGAGACCGGAGTAAAGGTCGCATGCGGCGTAGGATACGACTCAGACCTTGAGAGAGTAGAGCAGGTCGCGATCGATGTCGCGAAAAAAGTCCTGCAAAAGGATGAACGGGGCTTGCTGGAGCCGGCGCCTTTTTTGAGGTTCAAGAGATTCGGCGACTCGAACATAGAGTTCGAAGTCAACATGTGGGTCAGGGAATTCCCGTCCAAGGAGGCGATAGTCCACGAATACATAAAAGCCCTGCACGAGAGATTCAAGAAAGAGGGGATAGAGATCGCCTATCCTGCGAGGAACATATACATGAGGAAGAGCGGCTGACGGTTATTTCTTTGACTTCAGGTTCAACAGCACGTGGTCTTTGTCGTAGGGCATCAGATCGATGCTCTCAAGGACTTCGAACCTGCCGGCAAGCTTTTCAGTCTCCTCCCTGAAGACCTGCTTCGGGCTTTTCACTGCATTGATGCTCCGCGACTTGATTGCGAGCATCGCATACCTGGGAGAGAACATCGACGCGTTCTTCAAGAGGATCTCGGCCTGGTTGGGCTGGGCGACGTCCTGATACAAAATATCCACCGGACCTATGCCGTGAGCATATCTCTCAGGAAAATTGGCGTCTCCGAGGATTGGGACCATGTTCTTCTTTTTCTCGCACACCATGTAGAGGTCGCGCATCATCCTCTTTGAATACTCGAGGCAGTAGATTGTCCCCTTAGGGCAGATGTCGGATAAATGACTGGGCGTGGTTCCTGAAGATGCGCCCAGGTATAAGACCGTGGAATCACGCCTGAAGGGAAAATTACGCAGGCCGTTCATTATGCCTGCCGCAAGCTTGCTCCTCAAAGGATCCCACGTCCGGTATTCACTGCCGTCGATCTTCAAAAGCTTTTCATCATAGACACGGTATCCCGGGGCATAATTCTCTGTCGCAAGCCCTGCCTTAAGCCTGTAAACGCCTGGAAAAGTCTCTTTCATTCCGTCTTTTTATTGCCTGATTTATAATATATACGCTTCAGAGGCTTAACTTTCAAAACAAGGCACTAACATGAAAATAGAAGGCTTATACACGGCCGTCGTCACGCCGTTCACAAAAAAGAACGAATTAGACGAGGAAGGCCTGAGAAGGAATATACAGCACCAGATAGAGAACAAGGTCGCAGGAATAGTCCCGGTAGGAACGACTGGCGAATCAGCGACGCTAACGGAGAAAGAGCACAAGAAGGTAATAGACATCGCCGTCGACGAATCCGGCGGAAAGATACAGGTGCTCGCAGGAACAGGAAGCAACAGCACTGCCGAAGCGATTGAGTATACGAAGTACGCGAAAGACGCGGGCGCGGACGCGGCCCTGATGATAACGCCATACTACAACAAGCCCACCCAGGAAGGGGTCTACCAGCATTACAAAAAGGTAGCGGAAGAGGTTGACATACCGATAATCGTCTACACAGTACCCAGCCGGACAGTCGTAAACATAGAGCCCGAAACCATGAAGAGGCTGGCCGAAATAAAGAACATAATCGGGGTAAAAGACGCATCAGGAAGCCTCGACCAGATAACGAGAGAGATCATGCTCTGCGGCAAAGACTTCGCAGTATTGTCCGGGGAAGACGCCATAAACTACCCGATAATATGCCTGGGCGGAAAGGGAGCGATCTCGGTGATAAGCAACGTAGCGCCCAAGCTAACCGGCGAACTGATAAACGCAGCACTCAAAGGAGACCACAAAAAAGCGAAGGAACTACATTACAGGCTCTTCCAGCTCTCCAAGATCCTCTTCATAGAAACCAGCCCGTCGCCGGTAAAAGCGGCCATGAACATGGTCGGCCTCGCAGCCGGAAACCCGAGACTGCCGCTCGTGCCCGTCAAGAAGGAGAACGAGGAGAAGATTAGGGCGGTGCTTGAAGAGCTGGAATTGGTTTGAATTATTTCTTTTTTTATTTAAATGCCTTCTTTAAAAGGGGTACTTTTTTTAGTTCTGTATTGGTGATTATCTTATTTTGTTTTTCTCCTGCGTTACGCGAGAGATCAAGATCCAGCCTCTTCTTTAGATCCACTAGCTCTGCTATGCTCTTTTTATATTCCTCCTGATTCCGTTTCTCCGAATCCTCGAAAGCAGAGCACTTTGCCTCGGCCTCGGCTTTTGCCTTGGTTAGTTCGTCCTTCTGCGCCGTTAAAACCTTTATGTTGGCTTCCAGTTCCAGGATCCTCTTGAAGTTCTTCGCATCGGCCTCTTTCAGCCTGGCCAGATCGGCCAGTTTATCCTGTACTTCCCGGTTGTCCCTTTCGATCTCTTTCTTGGCCGCAGACCAGTCGTTGCATAGGTTGCCGTAGCTGTCTTGCTGGTTCTTAAGGTTTTTCTCGCTATCTGCCAGTTGGGATTTTACTGTATCCAGCTCGGATGTGAGTGATTTAACCTGAGCGTCAAGGGCTTTATATTCCTGATAAGCATCATATGAAAGCAGGGCGATCGCTTTCCAGCCGAATATCCGCTCAAAAAACCCTACAGCCTTAACACGCTCAAAAAACGCATTAAGTTTTTCGTTTGGTTCAGCCATGTTACGATCTTTGCCCTTGTAGTATACATATTTTACGTACTAAATTAAATACGTGTGACTTTTCGGGTAAAAGAACGAAAGATACACTCGATAATTCGAAGCACACGCCAGCTGTGGACGGCACATAGGCTCGTTTGTGCTAATGAAGAAGGAGAAGATCAGGACGGTGTTAGAAGATTTGGATTAATCAGATATCGATTAAGATTGCTCAAAAGTTTTCTTCAAAGCTGCATAGACTTCTTTCTGAACCGATTTGGGGGCCTTTCTTATTCTTGCCAGCATGTTCAAGGCAGATTCAGAAGGAGCTTGGATATTTGAACGAACCTGGTTACAAGAGGAACATAGTACTCTAAGATTTTCAGGGCTATCACTTCCTCCTTGACTTAGAGGCAGGATATGATCAATATGTAACCTAGTTTTTCTTTTTGGATTATAAGGGTCTCTATCGCCGGGACCAGCTCCGCATTGCTGGCAAGTGTAGCCATTACGCTCGAGGATGTTAGCCCTTAACTGAGGTGATATCGCTGAACTCAGCTTTGGAGCCCGGTCCATACTCGTCAGAATGTATTGACCAGGTTTAAGATCGTGGCGGTCTTTATGAGTGAGTATCTGCATCCCTTCCTGATCTCGTAGCTCTCTTATCCGACGGGCATATTCACTGACTCCGGCAACCTCTCTCAATTGATGCGTATCAATGATCCGGCCCACATTCGCCTCAAAAAAGCCCCTTAGTTTATCTCTTGCGCTCATTTGGCAATCCACCCGTTATAAAGTTTATCAATTTACGCCTTAATAACGCCTCATTTTGAATCTGACATCCCCAAATGGTCAAAACAGAAAATCCTAATTTCTTAAGCGCCGCCTTCGATCTCTTATCCCGAGTCATATTCCCTTCTATTTTTTCCTCCCAAAATTTTCTATTGGAAGATGGTCTAGAAGCCCGCTTACAACCTTTATGACCATGCCAAAAACAACCATTCACAAAAACCGCCTTCTTACGCTTGCGCAATACTATATCCGGCTTTCCCGGTAAATCCTTCGCATTGAGGCTATAACGGAAGCCCATTCCATAAATTGCTTTTCTCACGATTATTTCAGGCGCAGTATCCCGATTCTTTACCAAGGACATTATTCTGCTCCTATTTCTTTTGCTAAAAACGTCCGTCATAGTTTTAATGCTTTGACCGAAGCAATCTGTACACTGAATCGGCAACTTTTGCTGCAAGAAGGGGGGGAACCGCATTGCCTATTTGCCGCGCTATCTCAATCTTCGAGCCGATAAATTTGAAATCATCGGGAAAAGTCTGGAACCGGGCTGCTTCGCGATGGGTTATGGGCCTATGCTGAACGGGATGCAAAAACCGACCCTTTTCAGGCTTAAAAAATTCGGTCCTAATCGTAAAAGCGGGCTTATCCCACCAAAGTCTGCCAAAAAGGTCTGTGCCACCTGAATCTTTTCTTTTCCAGCATTCTGGAGTTAATTCCGGCACCCTTGCCTGCAAATCTATTCTATCCATTCCTTCCTCTGGAATTGCCTCGTATCTCCTTCTGCTCACGTCAGTCGGACTGCGCCCGAAATGCAAATCCAATGGAGGCACAACTTTGCGTATTTCAGTCCCTTTAGGAGCAGGCAAATCAGATATCGAGTCTCTCACGGTCTTCCAAGGCTTCGGGTTACTCACATATTCGTCTTTTTTGATTTTTCCGTTGTTCGGATTGTAATTGGTTTTTTTTGGCGGGAAAAACGATTCTGGATCGGCGAAAGAGCACCCCACAATGAAAGCCCTGTGACGAGT
>CAIYYO010000098.1 GCA_903930485.1 Methanobacteriota archaeon | reverse complement strand
TTTATGATGAGATAAGCAGTAGTGGTCTGAAAGAAGAAATAAAAAAGATAACTGGAGATGAAATACATAAAACTATTACGGACATTATAGACAATGATCCCATAAACCTAATTATCATAGACAAAAAAAATTCTGAATTGAATGAAGTTTGCTCTCAATTAAGCAAGATGATTCCTACTCTTTCGATAGAATTCAAAACCTATATAAACCGTAACACAGCCCCGGAGGAGCATATACACCTATTTAAGCCTTTGGACTTGAATTATAGTGATTCTCCTAGTTGTTTAAAAAGTGATTTCATTAGAGAATCTGATGAAAATACTGGTAGTAGGCGCCCAAGTATCTGTGGGTACGATGAGGTTATGAAAAATATTGATGAAAACTTCCACCTAAATCCAGACGAAAAAGAAACGATACATCAATTATCTCAACAGATTTTATCTATAGATTCGTCGATAAAGATACAGTTACCAAATTATGAGGGGCTGACCATAACTTTCCTCAAAGGCAATAGACGATTTGCTGCTTTGGATAGGCCAGATTTAGATGTACCTAAGGGGATTAATATGAAAGCTCGTTTCATTAAGGTTAAGAATTTGAATGACCCTCGTAAGCTGGCAAAAGAGCTCCCTGACAAGGACGGATGTTGGCGGATGTCTTTTGAGATGACCTCTAAAAGCGATATTGAATATGTATTATTCCTAATTAAGCAAGCTTATGAGTATATGTCTTCTAATAATTGATGTTGGTTAATTTCAAAGAATTATGGAGACATCTAAAATGAATTCCGACAAAACCAAAAAAGGTGTGGAGAGGGCGGGCCACCGCTCTCTTATGAAGGCTATGGGCCTCGTTGACGAAGAGATCGCCAGGCCTTTCATCGGCGTGGTGAATTCATGGAACACGTTCGTGCCAGGGCACATCCACCTGAACAGGCTTGCAGAGAGCGCAAAGGAAGGAATACTGCTCGCGGGGGGCATGCCTTTCGAGTTCAACACTATCGCGATATGCGATGGCATAGCCATGGGCCATGAAGGAATGCACTACTCACTCCCATCGCGTGAGGTCATCGCTGACTCGATAGAGCTCCAGGTCAGGGCCCAGCAGATGGATGCCCTATTGTTCGTTTCATCATGCGACAAGATCCTTCCGGGCCAGCTCATGGCCGCCGCGCGCGTGAACGTGCCGTCGATCTTCGTAACAGGCGGGCCGATGCAGACCGGATGCTGCGGAGACCAGGGGATAGACCTGTCGACGGTCTTCGAGGCGGTCGGGAAATACAAGGCCGGGAAGATAACTGAAAAAGAGCTCTCACAGCTTGAGGAATGCGCATGCCCTGGTGCAGGCTCATGTTCCGGACTGTTCACCGCCAACACGATGGCGTGCATGACCGAAGGGCTTGGGATGTCTCTGCCGGGATGTGCGACAGCTCTCGCAACTGATGCGAAAAAGCAACGTATCGCAAAAAAGTCGGGAATGCAGTTACTCAAGCTCGTTGAAAAAGACCTGAAACCGCGTGACATAATGACCATGCAGGCATTCGAGAATGCGATACGGCTCGACATGGCGATAGGCGGCTCCACGAACACATGCCTGCACCTGCCTGCGATAGCGCACGAATGCGGCCTGACAATAACCCTCGACCTTTTCGACAGGATGAGCAGGGAGACGCCGCATCTAACGTCTCTGCGGCCGGGCGGGACCGATTCGATGTCGGACCTTGATGCTGCCGGAGGCGTGCAGGCAGTCCTCGAGAAGATCAAGTCTAAGCTGAATAACAAAGCACAGACGGTTACGGGAAAGACCGTCTCAGAGAACCTGAAAGAGCTTAAGATAATAAACCCCGTCAAGAACAAAGAGGTCATACGTGATACAAATAATCCATACCACAAGGAAGGAGGGATAGCCGTCCTGAAAGGAAACATCGCGCCAAACGGTGCAGTTGTAAAACAGTCCGCGGTAGACCCGAAGATGCTCAAACACACAGGCCTCGCACGTGTCTACGACTCAGAAGACGCGGCCAATGCAGCTATCATGGACGGGAAGATAAAAAGGGGAGACGTCATTGTCATACGGTACGAAGGGCCTAAGGGGGGACCAGGGATGAGGGAAATGCTGCAGGGCACTTCGGCCGTTGAAGGCATGGGGCTCTCGGATTCAGTCGCACTACTTACCGACGGCAGATTCTCCGGAGGCACCAGAGGAGCATGCGTCGGGCACATCAGTCCCGAGGCAGCCGAAGGAGGGCCGATTGCCGCGTTACGGGACGGGGACATTATCGAGATAGATGTGCCTGCGAGAAAGCTCAACGTCAAACTTTCCGATCAGGAGATAAATAAAAGATTGAAGGACTGGAAAAAGCCCGAGCAGAAATTGTCCGGCTACCTTGCCCGTTACGTGCGTCTGGTGAGTTCCGCGGACAAGGGAGCGATCCTTGAATAAAAATCCTCTTTTATAACTGGTAAATCCTAATTTTTTGGGATGGATGATGGATAAGGATAAACTACGCAAGCTCAAGCAGGCTGGCTTTCTGGATTCGCAGATCGGCGACGAAGACAAACTGCGGGAGGAGCGCAAGAAGTCGGGCATCCTTCCGACCTACAAGATGGTCGACACATGTGCCGGTGAGTTCGACGCTGCCACTCCATACTATTATTCTACTTACGAGCAGGAGGACGAGTCGGTTTCCTCGGACAAAAAGAAGGTCATAATCCTGGGCTCAGGGCCTATACGCATCGGCCAGGGCATCGAGTTCGACTGCTGCACCGTTCACGCGGTCTTCGCGCTGCGGGAGATAGGCGTCGAGACCATCGTCGTAAACAGCAATCCTGAGACCGTCTCGACCGATTTCGACATTTCAGACAAATTATATTTCGAACCCATAACTCTTGAAGACGTTCTCAACGTCGTTGAAAAGGAAAACAAGAACCTCCTCGGGGTCATGGTCCAGTTCGGAGGACAGACCGCGATCAACCTATGCATCCCTCTCCACGAGCACGGCGTAAAGATCCTGGGCACCTCGCCCTATGACATCGACCGGGCGGAAGACAGGGACCTTTTCGGGAAGATCCTCGACAAATTAAAAATACCGTCGGCTAAATGGGGCACGGGCTACAGCTACAAAGACGTGAAAGACGTGGCTGCAAGGATCGGTTATCCTGTGCTCGTCAGGCCGAGCTACGTCCTTGGCGGACGCGCGATGCAGATAGTCAACGAAGAGTCGGAGCTCGAAGAGTTCATCCAGGAGGCTGCGAAGGTCTCGCCCAAGCACCCGATACTCGTGGATAAATTCCTGGAGGATGCGATAGAGATAGACGTCGATCTGGTATGCGATCAGGAACGGGTTTTGATCGGCGCCATAATGGAGCACATCGAGGAGGCCGGCATACATTCCGGCGACTCGGCATGCGTCCTCCCTCCCCAGACGTTGAGCAAAAAGGTCATCGATACCATCCGGGACTACAGCGAGAGGCTTGCCCTGGAATTAAAGGTATCCGGGCTCTTGAATATACAGTATGCGATAAAAGACGACGTCGTCTACATCCTTGAGGCGAATCCAAGGGCTTCGAGGACCGTTCCCTTCGTTAGCAAGGCGACAGGAGTGCCGCTGGCAAAGATCGCGGCCAAGGTCATGACGGGCGTGAAATTGAAAGACCTCGTTACGGACTACTATCCGATGGATAAGATAAAACACGTATCCGTCAAAGAAGTCGTGTTCCCGTTCACCAAGCTGCCGCAGGTCGATCCAGTCCTTTCACCGGAGATGAAGTCAACGGGCGAGGTCATGGGTATTGACAAGGATTTCTCGATGGCATACTACAAGGCACAGATAGCCGCCGGTAACGAGTTGCCTCTGCAGGGCACGATATTCATCAGCGTAAAAAAGAAGGACAAGCCGAAGATAGTGGACATCGCGAAGAAATTCTCGGCAATGAACTTTGAGATAATATCCACTTCCGGCACGGCCGACTATCTGACCGAACACGGCATACCAAACAGGAAGATACTCAAAATCGCGGAAGGCTCGCCCAATATTCTCAACCTGATGAAGGACAAGAAGGTCGAGCTAATTATAAACACGCCCGCGATGGGCAAGGTCCCGAAGAAGGACGGGTACAGGATACGCGTTTCCGCCGTCGAACTTGACATACCTTATATCACCACGATATCGGGAGCGAGCGCGGCCGTGAAAGCGATAAAGGACGTGAGAGAGAGGGAGATCACCGTGAAATCCTGGAACGAATACTTCAACGTTCCGCTGAAAAAGAGATAAAGAGAAAAGTACTAATTTTACTTATAGACTACCTCCGTATACGGTCCGTCACTTCCTCCGGCATCGAAGGAGACATCACGTTTATCCCAGTCGTTTTCGACCGTGCAGGAACTCTGCCCTTGGCTCTCCCATAGGCCTTCTTCGCCACGGATCTGCAGCGAGATGACGCCGTCACCAGCTAATTTTTCCTTTACCGTACTCGTAACATCGAAGGAATACTGTCCTGCCGTAGAGATCTCTGCCGAGGAGGCGACCGCGCCGTCGATGTCGTATAAAGGCTTGCATTCCCCACAGTATGGTTTCGTGCATATGTCTCCGCCCGGCAGGCATTTCACGGCTTCAGGGATATTCTTTACTGGATAAAGGTTGATCGTTTGTTTTCCGCCTATTTCGGAAGCCTTTAGAAATAATTTTGCTCCAAGGATTTCGGCGTTCTTGGGAATACTTGATAAGTCGAACCTGAGGTTGACTCTCTCGGTCGCTGGCGCATAGAATCCGTTCGTGGTCTTGAAGCATTTATATCCGGCGAAGAGACTTCCCTCGGTCGCGGAATAACAACTGTAGTAACTGTTATCGCACGCCCCGTGCACGCCCATCAAATAAGACTGCTCCTTCAAAACAGGACGGAAAGTTTTGGAATCGATCAACGTCTTGGTGACAAGGCCGGTCTGGCTGCGGCCGCAGGACTTGTAATCGTACGAGACCTCGACCGAGAGGC
>CAIYYO010000097.1 GCA_903930485.1 Methanobacteriota archaeon | reverse complement strand
CGGTAGTTTGCTTTCCTGCCTTCGACGACCTCTCTCACCGCATAGATCAGGGCAACGTCTGCTACCAGGACTATGAGCATCTGCACTGACGAGACGATTATCGCGTATATCTTGAATCCCGGGACGAAGGCATCGACCGCGAGGATGTTCTCCGGTATGAGCGCGACCAGGATGTTCACCGGCAGGTAAATCGACAGTATTATGCCTAGCAGCAGCGGCAGATTATTCTTAGTCGTCTTCCATGAAAGAGAAAGTATGTCCGAGGCATTGTACCTTCGGGCATATAAGTCTGGGGAGTCCATCCTTCTGGATCAATGGGCGGTGCCGGGGTAGGTCTTTTCCAGCGCCTGCTGGTATGCGTTCAGGTAATTCGCTATCAACTTGTTCCAGTCCGCGAGAGCAGCGAGGCGCCGGGCCTCTATCTTGTTCTTTATCCTCTCCTCCCTGTCGTACTGGCTGTAGTCGTACAGCACGGAGTAGAGTTGTTCGATCTCCTCGTCTACGGTCTTCTTGAAGGCTTTTATCACGAAGATCCCAGGGTCCTTCTTTCCAGTGTCTCCGAGGAATCTGCCGAATCCTGCGAAGTCCGTTGTCACGGAAGCGACGCCTAGGGCACCGGTTTCTAGCGGCGTATAGCCCCAAGGCTCGTAGTAGGACGGGAAGACGCCGAGGTGCGAGCCCATTATCGCCTCGTCGTAGTCGAGGTCCATCAGGTTGTCGGCGCCCGTCAGATAGATAGGGTAGAAGATCACCTTGACGCGGTCTTCTTCGGTATTTGTGAGGCCTCCCTGCCTGCACGCATTCAGTATGGCGTCCGCTCCCTCGTTGGGGAGCTCGTGGGTGCACAGAGCCGGCGTCCCCTTGCGCATGAAGCGGAAGATCTTTTTGCGCAGCTCGAAGAGGAACTCTTTCGAGAACAGGTCTTTTTCCGTGACCGAGCTCTTGGATATCATGAAACGGATAACGCGTCTTTCGACGTCTTTCATTATGTCGCCGATGAATTCCTGTATGTCGATGTAATACGCCCTGCTCTCGACAAGGTCGGGCTTTATCCTTGAAACGTCCCTGGGGACGCAGATGAACGCGACGATGGTCTTGTGCGATTTCTTTTCCTTCAATTCCTTGTTGAGTTGTGAGAGCGATTTTATGAAGACGTCTATCCCCTTGTTGTGGAACTCGTACCTGCCGGTGAGGAAATATATCAGCGTGTTGTCGAGGTCGAACGAGTAATACGGGAAGAAATAGTACTCTATGAAGCTCTTCATCTTCCCCTTGTAGAGCTTATGTTTTATCGATACTTCCTCTAACGTGGGATACTTGCTTATGTCTAGCCCGTTATATACCAAGACGTCGGGCTTCCTTTTCAGGAAATGCTCGGCCTCCATCGCAGTCACATCGCTGACGGTCGTGAAGACGTCGCACTGCTGCGCCGCCGCGCGCTCGGTCTGATGCTTCGCCGCGACGTTCCACTTATAGGCCTCCTTCTCGGAATCTATCTCTGAGAGGATGCTGTACAGGTCGACGTTGTTCCCTGCAAGGGTCCTGCCGAGAACGGTCGCATGAGTCGTGAAAACCGTCGCGACCTTGACGCGGTTCCTCTTAAGGTATAGAAGCGCGCCGGCCGCAAGCCATTCATGGAACTGGACGACGATGCGGTGGTCGTATTGCTTGTTTATCTCTTCGAGCAGCCTTCCCACGGCGTCGCCCCATACGATGGGCTCGTCGTAGTCGTGGTACTGCGTGTTCAGGGAGTCTATCTTGAAGCTCTCCCACAGTTTGCCCTTTATCTCGTTCTTCCTCGCGGCGTAATTCTTGTAGTCTACGAGTATGGTCTTGGGCTCGCCGGGTATCAGCCATTTGCCGTAGTGGCAGATTATCCCTTCCCTGTGCAGCTTTTCGAAGATCTTCTGCAGTTTTTCCGTAGGCACGCCGACTGAGAACTCGCTCGCGGTATTCTCGGGAATGTATGGGCCTATCAGGTAGTAGCTGTCCTTGTAGTGCTTGATCACCTGCGGGGCCTTGGACCTGATGACGGTGTTTATGCCGCCTACCTTGTTGCATACCTCCCAGCTTACCTCGAACAGCGGGTCGACGTCCTTATGGCTGTTCATTTCAGCTGCTTGAGCCTGCGCCTTACGGCGTCTATCGCCCCTCTCCGGCTCTTCACCATCTGCAGGGTCACGGAGAGCATCCTGTCGCCGATAACTTCTTTAGTCCATGCCGCGAAGTCGTTCTTGTTCCCGTTCACGTGGTTTGCGAACGTCTCGTCGCTCATGTTCTCGAGAGCCGTCGGCAGCTCTTCAAGGTTCTTTATCACCCAGCCGTTGCTGACCCAGAAGGCCTTCTCCGGCGGCGCATCCTTGAGATATTCCGAGTTTTTCATTTTACAAAAATTATAGATCGTCGGCTCATCTATTTGAGCTGCTTGATCCTTCTCTTGACGGCTTCTATTGCGCTCGTCCTGCTCTTCACGAGCCG
Source organism: Methanobacteriota archaeon (assembly GCA_903930485.1). GTDB lineage: Archaea > Altiarchaeota > Altiarchaeia > IMC4 > QMZM01 > CAIYYO01. The sequence continues at coordinate 156 of CAIYYO010000097.1, read as the reverse complement.
CAGCGTAACCGCAAGCTGTTTGTCGCCGACGACTTCCTTGGCCCATGTCGCGAAGTCGTTCTTGTCTTTGTTCACGTGGAACGCGAATGTCTCGTCGTTCATGTTGCCAAGCGCAGTAGGCAGCTCTTCCATGTTCCTTATAACCCATCCGTTGCT
>CAIYYO010000096.1 GCA_903930485.1 Methanobacteriota archaeon | reverse complement strand
TGCCCATGAAAAGGAAAAAGAACATCGACAACGCCTTTCCGTGCTCTTTTATGAGGAAGGTCTCCTTGTGTATCTCGAAATCCTTCTCCTCTTCGTACTTCACGGTATTGATCATAACGATGACAAGAGGCAGCGTCGTTATAAAAACGCTCGCAAGGCTTGCGTAATCCGAGAAAACGAACAATGCGAGCAGGAGGCCGAGGCTGGAATAGAAGAAGCCGACCGCCAGCATCTTAAGCGGGTGCTTTTCCATCTTCGAGGGCCTGATGATAGATTCGAGTACCATAATAAAAGCAAACGTTTCATAATACATTATTAATAGGGATATTTAATGATTCCACGAGACTTCTGAGATGAAAAAGAGCTGGCGTATCCTGTTCACCGTGTTATGGCTGATACTTGCCGCCGCAAGCTGCCGGGCTGTGTTCCAGGAGTCGGACTGGCCCGTACAATACTACGACCTGAATCATACCGGTTACAGCACCGCCTACTCAAGAGACCATATAGAGAACCTGAGCCTGCTCTACCTCTTTGACGCAGGTTCGGACGTATCGTCGCCTGTAGCCGCAGACATAAACGGAGACAACAAGACCGAGATACTGTTAGGGTCCCAGAATAAAACCCTCTACGCCCTCGACCCCGAGGCTAATGTGTTATGGACCTACGAGACCAACGGAAGCGTCACGACGCCCGGGATATACGACATATACGGCGACGGCAAATACGAGATACTGTTCGGGTCCGGAGACGGCCGCATATACCTCATAGATTCCGGCGGAAAGGAAATATGGAACTTATCCACGAACGGCTCGATAAAGCAGTCGCCCGTAGCAGTCAACCTGGACGCATGGCCTCAAAAGGAGATAGTCGCCGCCTCTTCGGACGAAAACCTCTACGTGATAGACTACCAGGGAAAAATAATGAAAAGTTATTCCCTATTCGACGACCCGACTACCATCCCCTCCTTCGGAGACTTTGACAAGGACAATAAAACCGACATCTTCGTAGGCTCGGTGAACGACAGAGTGGATGTTATCGGCTTTCCCGGCCTAATGAGATGGTCTTACAACGCGCAGGGAGCGGTCAACGGAGTAATTGCTTACGATTACAACAGGGACGGAAAGACCGACGTCGTAATAACAAGCGCGGACGGAAACATATACTCTCTCTCATACACCCAGCACGGCAGCGCCGAATCAGTCAAAAAATGCGACAACGACGGAACCTGCAAGGACGAGCCTCTGACAGTATCCACCCTCGGAAAGGACTGGGCATACAAGACCGGAGGAGAAATAGTATCCCCGCCGGTCCTCGCAGACATAGACGGAGATTATGCCAAAGAGATAATAGCAGGCTCAAGAGACAAAACCCTTTACATACTTAACACCACGGGCCAGGTAAAGCAGACATACACCGTCAACGGAAGGATACTCGCCTCGCCCGCGGTCGCGGACCTGGACGGCGACGGCAAAGCCGAGATAGCCTTCGGCTCGGACGACGGCTCCTTATACGTGATAAACTCCACCGGATACGCGGAATGGGGATACAAGACCAAGGACCCGATAGACCAGTCGCCGATCCTCGCAGACATAAACAACGACGGGAACCTGGAGATACTCGCGGCTTCAGGAAGCAAACTGTACATATTCGGCACAAAGCCCGAGGAAAAGCCGCCGGAGCCTACGACCACGACTACGTCGATGCCTGCGACGACTACTACGACAACAACCTCGACCACTACCGCATACGTGACGACAACCACCGAGAACCTGATCGAAGCCATGCAAAGAAGCTTCGCAAACCTGTCAGGAGCAGGAGCAACGACAACGACTACAGGTTCCACGACCTCGACAGCGATGGCCAAAGAAAGCATCGACCTCTCGCCCCTGAACTTCGTCCTCTTCATGTCGGAATACCTCCTCATCATCGCTGTATTGTTCGTGGCAGGGGATACGGTCAAGGACAGATTCAGCGAAAAAAAGCCCAGGCCGGCCAAGAAAAAAGTAGTGGAACAAAAAGTAGACTATCCCGTGGAAGCGATCAAAAAAGCGCTGCCGGCCAATGAAGACCCCTACATGGACGACATGGAAAAGATATTATTCGGCGTAGACCGCGGGGAAGACACGGACATCGGGAACCCTAACAGATAGAAGAAAAATAGGTCAACATCCTTCGAATCCCGCCATCACATTCAGAACCTTCTGGTCGCATAGCACGTCTCCCATGACCTGTAATCCCGTCGGGATTCCTCCAACTTTTCCTGCCGGAACAACTCCCGCCGGGATCCCTGCAAGGTTCGCAACGACCGTGAAAATATCGTATGCATACATCACGCGCGGGTCGTCGATCTTCATGCCAAGTTTGTGCGGCAGTTTCGGGACTGTCGGACCCACGAGGACGTTGACGCCTTTCAGCGCATTGGACAGGTCCCTGCGGATGAGAGACCTCGCCTGAAGCGCCTTCTTATAAAATTTGCCGCTGTATTCCTTCTGGCTGATGTAGCTCCCCAAAAGTATCCTGCGCAGCACTTCCTCGCCGCAGACGTCCTCTATCTTGTGGCCGTAGCGCCTGCCGTCGTATTTCCTCGTGCCGGAAAAGAACTCAACGTAGACGTTCAGGTAATAGGTCGGGATCGCGATCCCCAGGTTCGGCAGGCTTACGTCCACTATCTCTGCGCCCGCGCCCGATAATTTGTCGAGCGCCTGGTGTATTATCTTTTTTATCCCTTCGTCGCTTATCAGGCCGTCGAATTCCTTGGCGTAGCCTATCTTTACCTTGTTCAGGTCTGGATTAAGGTTCTCTGCGAACTTGTAGAATTCTTTGTCCAGGGCGAGAGAAGTTTCGTCCCGTACATCATGGCCTGCAATGGTTTCGAGTAGTCGCGTCGCAGTCTTCACGTCTTTTGCCAACGGTCCTACCTGATCCAAACTCATCGCAAGGTCTATCAACCCGTAACGAGATACGACGCCGTATGTCGGCTTGTAACCCACTATCCCGCAGTGCGACGCAGGGTTGCGTATCGAGCCACCGGTATCGGTCCCGAGCGCACAGTCCACGAATCCGGCGGCTACGGCGGCGGCGGATCCTGACGAAGACCCCCCGGGTATGTGTCCCATCGCTGCAGGGTTCTGGGTGGGGCCGTAAAAAGAAGTCTCGCCTGATGAGCCGCAGGCGTATTCGTCCATGTTGGTCATGCCGATTATGGTTGCCGAGCCCTTTTTCAGCCTTTCGACTGCTGTGGCGTCGTATGGCGAAATGTAATTCTCAAGCGTCTTCGAAGCGCAGGTGCATAGCAGTCCGTCGACACAGATGTTGGATTTCACCGCGACTTTGAGCCCGGATAGCGGCCCTTCCTCGCGCCGGCCCTTATCGGAAACGCGATCCCTGTCGTAGACGATGAACGCGTTCACTTTCCGGTCTGCTTCCTCGACTTTCCCGACCTGCGTAACCGCATCCATACTTTATAATTAAGTACTCCAAAGAATTAAAGAAATAAACAGATGGCCAACGTTGTCGAGGCCGTGAACCTCACGAAGAGATACGGGAAAGCCTACGGGGTAAAAGGGCTGAATTTCGGGATAGAGAAAGGCATCATCTACGGCTTCATCGGGCCCAACGGCGCAGGGAAGACGACGACGATAGCTTTGCTTACCGGCATACTGGAACCGACCGAGGGCGACGTTCTGCTGTACGGGAAATCCCTTAGAAGCGATACGATGGGCCTGAAAAGAAGGATAGGAGTCGTCCCGGACAACCCTTATGTTTACAATTACATGACCGCCGCCGAATACCTCGGATTCTTCGCAGACCTTTACGGCGTAGAGAATAAACAGGAAAGGATAGACGAACTGCTATCGTATTTCAATCTAGTCGAGCACCGGGACAAGCAGCTGAAGAAATACTCCAAGGGCATGAAGCAGAAGATAAACATCGCAAGGGCGCTGATACACGACCCCGATCTCTTGTTCCTGGACGAGCCGATACAGGGCCTCGACCCGACAGGCGTCAAAGAGGTAAGGGACGTGATACTCGGAGAAAAGAAGAAAGGAAAAACCGTATTCATCTCCTCCCACATCCTCTCGGAGATGGACAAGTTCTGCGACCAGGTAGGCATAATAGACAAAGGCGTGCTCCTCATGTCGGGCAGCATGGACAAGCTCAAGAGATCGATTAAGAGCGGCATAGAGCTGGTAATAGAGCTGGACAAGGCAACTGACAAAATAATTGACTCGTTGAAGACCCTCGGATACGTGAGAGAAGTTTCAGCAGACGGCAACACTATCAGGGTAAGGATAGACGGGTCCGCAGACCTGCGGAAGGACATCTCCAGACGGGTGACTGAAGCAGGCGGAGTCATCATAGCGATGAAGGAAGAAAAGGTCGACCTGGAAGCGGCGTTCGTCGAGCTTACAAAAGAATATAGATAATAGACAAAGAGAAAATGCACAGGATCCACGCGATAAAGCTGATAGCGAAAAAGGATGTCATGAGGACGCTTCGCACTCCGGGAGTATACCTGGCTTTCCTTATGGCGTGCGCCGGGGCGGTTCTCAGCGCCTATTTCTTCAGCGCGGTGAAAGGGGCATTCTTGTCTATGGGCGTGGGGTTGACGGATATCTATACAAGCATAACCATGCTCGCAGTGCTCGGGGTATATTCGCTTTACATGGCCGTGACCTCGGTCACGACGATAGCGCGCGAACGCCAGGACAAGACGCTGGAAGTGCTATTCTACGGCCCGGTCGATGAACGGTCTTTCATCCTTGGAAAATACCTCGGAAGGATGGCCGTATTCGTATTGCTGCTTCTTGGAACGACATTATTCATTGCGGCCGCAGGCCTTGCATTCGGCCTGGGGATCAATGAGTCATCCCTCAAGATCGCGGTCCTCGCTGTGCTCCTGATATCCTGCATAGTAAGCCTCGGGATCCTGCTCTCCACGCTGACGTCGAGCGTGACTGGCTCGATATTCCTGCTGATAGTATTCATGATCGCGTTGTTCCTCCTTAAGGTCGCAGGCATCTTGTTAGGGATAATACCGGACATAAACCCCGCGGTCTCGATCGCAAGAGACTTGACCGTGTCTTTGATAAACATCACGCAATTTATTTCGCCCATAGAGTATCTTTCCACCGGCATAGACGCGGTGAACTCCTCAGACCTCCTAAAATACGCTGCCGGCTTCCTTTATCCGGCGGTCTATACCGGCATTCTTTTATGGGTCTCGACAGTCATCCTGAAGAGGAAAGGGGTGAAGCAATAGCATGGAGGCGGGCATCGTCGGAAAGCCCAACGTCGGCAAGAGCACGTTCTTCAAGGCGCTTACCCTGGTCGACGCCGAGATAGCGAATTTCCCTTTCACGACCATCAAGCCGAACGTGGGGATGGGGTACGTTAGGGTGAAATGCGCATGCTCAGAGCTTGGCGTCTCGTGCAATCCCAAGAATTCCGTATGCATCGAGGGAAACAGGTTCATTCCCGCAAAGGTGATAGACGTCGCCGGCCTCGTGCCCGGCGCTCATGAGGGAAAAGGCCTCGGAAACCAGTTCCTCGACGACCTGAGGATGGCTGACGCGCTCATCCACATCATAGACATCTCGGGCCGAACGAACGAGAAAGGAGAGCCCTCGACAGACCACGACCCGGAAAAGGACATACTCTTCCTTGAAGAGGAGATAGACTTATGGTTCTACGGCATACTGAAAAAGAACTGGGGAAAGATATCTAGCAAGATAAAGTGCCAGAGCAAGGAAATAGCCAAGGAAATAACCGAACAGTTCACGGGACTCGGGATAAAGGAATACATGATAAAGGACGCGCTCAGGCAACTGGACCTTGCGGAAAAGACGGACTGGAGCGACGACGACCTTAGGAACTTCGCGAAAAACCTGCGCGAAAACTCAAAGCCCATAACCCTTGCCGGAAATAAGATAGACGCGGACACGCGGAAGAACTATGAAAGGCTAAAAGACAAGCACGCGATCACGCCGGTATGCGCGGACGCTGAACTCGCCCTCCGGCAGGCGCACAACGCCAAGATAATTCATTATTTGCCTGGTGACGGCGACTTCAAGATACTGAAGGAAGACCTCGACGAGCGGCAGAAAAAAGCCCTCCAGTTCATAAAAACGAGCATACTGGAAAAATACGGCTCGACCGGCGTGCAGGAGACGATCAACAAGGCGTTCCGCGACATGCTGGAGATGATAGTCGTCTACCCTGTAGAGAACGAGAACAAGTACATGGATTCGAAAGGAAACGTCCTGCCCGACGCGCGGCTGCTGCCCGGAGGAAGCACGGCGATCGACCTCGCGTACAAGGTCCACACCGACATCGGGGACAGATTCATCGGCGCGATAGACTGCAGGACGAAGAAGAAGATAGGCAGGGACAGCGTCCTCAAAGACGGCGATGTAATCAAAATCCTTACTTCAAGATGAATTCTTTTCTATGCAGGGGGACTAGCGAAGCGTATGTCCCCCGCGGGTGTGAACTGACCGAGACAGTTCGGACGAAGAAGAAGATAGGCAGAGAACACGTGCTGAAGGATGGCGACGTCATCAAGATATTGACGAGCAGATAAGGTTATTATATCTCCTACGCATATCTTTATCATGGATTGGAGGAATTTCCCGGGACGCAACACGAAGATTTTCCGGTTCCTGGCATTTTGTTGGAATTTCCTGAAGCCGAATATTGAAAAGATAGGCTACTCGATGTTCTTCTCGGTCTCTCTGTTCGTATCGTTCATCCTAACCTATTTGTTCTATGTCTTCGGGGGGTATGCTGAAATCTTGTCCATATTGACTCTCCCCGTCCTGTTGACCGCACTTGGGTATTTGGCTAACGAAAATGCGCTTGTCTTGCTGGGGCTCCTTTCCACAGTATCTTACCTTTCCGGCTGCTTCATGTACTGGTCCAAGGCAAAAGGCGACAAGAGGCCCTTCGTAAAGTCGCTTGCAATCTTCTTTGGAGCCGGCATACTGATCACACTTTTCATATGGGCGAACAACGCCGTAAATCCTGTCAGTTGCAGCGGTGATTCCGATTGCGTGTACGGTTATGAAGCATATGTTATGCTGCACCCGACAGCTCCTCTTTTCTTCCGCTTCCCCCTGAACGCCGTGAACCCGAGCCCTTCAAGCGGCTATCAGCGATGTGAGAAGAACAGGTGCATCACGCCCAAGGAGCTCAACTACTCCGAATACAATCCAATCCAGTGTTCCCGGCTGCTAAACATGGAACCCCTCCCGTTCAGTGACGCCTGCTACGTCTTCTCATCGATGAACAGGAAGGATTCCTCCCTGTGCGAGAAGGTCTACGGAAATCAGAATCGCTTCTATTGCTTCAATATAGCCGCAGAACGCGAAAATGATCCCAGGATATGCGACGAACTCGGAGGGAAGGCAAGAGATGCGTGCAAATCCTATCAGGCGGAAAAAACCGCAAACCTGTCCCTATGCAGAACAGTAGAATATGTCGAGGCCAGAGAGGATTGCCTGTACGGTCTGGCCGTGAACCTGTCTGAAAAAGGCCTATGCGACGAACTCCAGGAAAATAAGAGAGAGCGGTGTTACTGCTCCCTTGCAGGAGTCAACGGGAACAAAACGCTTTGCGATTACATAACTGACAACGACACGCGGAACGATTGCTTCTACAATGCCGGAGTATCGAAAAGAGATATCGCGTCATGCGATCTCGCAAGTGATGATACCCGCGAAAGATGTTATCGCGAAGTGGCCGTAGAGCTGAACGATTCATCTATCTGCGGAAAGATAGATTCCACTTATTACAGAGGAGGATGTTTTCAGGACATCGCAGAACTGAAGCAGGATCCTTCGCTATGCGAGAAGGTGCCGGAAGGCCGGTTGGATGAATGTAAAAAAGCCTCGGCCGGAGGATATCCTTCACCACATCATCCGTATTTCGAGTGCCCCCATTATAATAACTGGATGAACTACTATTCAGTAATCTAAATCCATGGATATCTCAATCAAGACTCCGGCGCGACTGCACCTCGGCCTGATCGACCTCAACGGGAGCCTTGGAAGGCTTTACGGGAGCATCGGGTGCGCGATAGACCGGCCGAATCTTGTCCTGGAAGCGGAATCCTCGAACAAACCAGTATACTCTGGCCCTGAAAAGGAAAGGGTCTCAAAAGCCGCGTCCAGGTTCTGCGAATACTACGGGATAGAACCAAAAATAAAAATAACGATAAAGGAATCGATCCAAACGCACACGGGACTAGGCTCAGGCACGCAGCTCAGCCTCGCAGTCGGAACAGCCCTCACGAAGGTGCATGGGATAAAGGCTTCGACGAGAGAGATCGCCTCGGTCATGGGCCGGGGCTTCGTCTCCGGGACTGGTGTCGCGGCTTTCGAAAAAGGGGGATTCGTAGTTGACGGAGGGCTTAACGTATTGGACCAGACACCTCCGGAGCCGTTGTTTCACAAAGAATTGCCCGATGATTGGCGCTTTGTCGTGGCGATTCCAGAGATCAGTCAGGGTCTTTCAGGCAGGCAGGAAAAAGACGCTTTCAAGAATATAATCCCGGGGGCGGAGAAGATCGCATCCGAAGTCTCGCGGCTCGTCGTCATGAAGATGCTTCCCTCGCTACAGGAACAGGATATCGAGGGATTCGGCTACGCCTTGTCCGAGATCGATCGCAAATCCGGCGAATACTATAAGGACATTCCCCGAGACAAGACCTTGCCGAAATTGATAAAACATATGGTAGGCGCGGGCGCCTACGGCGCAGGTCAGAGCTCGTGGGGTCCGGCGGTCTACGGCCTGACGGATAAGGAAAACGCGAAAGGTCTTGCGGCTGAAATCGGAAACTTCCTGGAAGAGAACAGGATAAAAGGGAAGACTTTTATCGCGCAGGCAGACAACCGGGGCGCGGTGTTAAAAGTATCATAGCTCGAGAGCGTCCTTCATCGCGTCAAAAGACGTTGTAAGGTCTTTTTCCAGGCCCCATCTGTCAAGCAGGTTTTTCGTCTTCCCGGCCTCTTCGATCGCTAGACGCATCTTTTCCTTCTTGGGCAAGGCCTTTAATTCATTCTCTCGTTTCATAGCAGCTGACCTGTCCGGATGCTCTTCTACAAAAGCCACAGACTTGAAACCGCACATCCTTATGTAGCGCGCGCCCAGGCCCTTGCGGTGCTGCTCCATTCTGCGAATCAGGTTATCGGTTATCCCGGTGTAAAGGTTTCCGTTCCTGCACTCGACCATATATGTATAGCATTTGTCCAGCATCGTCGTTTACATAATTTCTTAAACAAGTATATAACCCTGTTTCCACTACATTCTAAACAGGTGGATTTGGGCTGATGAGAGCCCTGAGATGAGCAGACGCAGGAGGAATTCTGGAAACAATATATTGATGCTCTTAGTGCTGGTTCTGGTCGTGGTTTTTATTGCCTTATTCTATAACAGCCGGTCTACTGACAATCCGATAGGAAACGTAATAAACGATAAGGGCACTACGACAACGACTACAATTCCTCATCCGGCAAAAACCATAAAGATCGCTTCATGGAACATGCAGCGGTTCGGCAAGGAGAAAGCCGATAACGGGGCTTTGATGGATACGTACGTGAACGTTCTAGGCAACTACGACATCGTGATCATCCAGGAACTGACGGATTCGACTGGAGAAGCGTTCGACAAATTATGCTCGATGATGAAGGGCTACAAATGCGCCTCATCCGACCGGTTAGGCAACTCATCATACAAAGAGCAATACGGCCTGCTTTACAGGAACGCCGAACTCCTGGGGAGCGTAAAAGGAAGCGGGGCCTATGTGCGCGTTCCTTATACTTTCCATTTCCGGTCGGGGAACTGGTCGTTCTATCTCACGACGATACATACAGACCCGGACAACGTGAAGGCCGAGTTATCTCTTCTGGACAAGCAGATCGGCTCAGACCAGTCTGCGGACAGGCTGATAATGGGAGACCTGAATGCCGGATGCTCGTACTATAAGGCGCCTCACAGCGACTTCGTTTCATGGGATTGGGTGATACCGGATAGCGAGGACACGACAGTCAAGGCGACGTACTGCGCATACGACCGCATTATCCTGAACAAGGAGGCCGTAGATAATTTCATATCGTACGGAATATACAGGAACGTCACTGTAACCGAGTCAGACCACTATTTGATCAACGTAGAGTTAAGGACCGATGCTGCATAAAAAAAAGAAAAAAAGATGCGACGGATCATATCATCTCGCCTATCTCGACGGAATCATTCTCATCCACCAGGGGCACGTCGGTGTCGTTCAATACGACGTCACTCGACGCCTGGCCTGCCTGCTGGTCATACGACGATTGCGGTGCCGTAGTCGTAGTGGCGCCGTTGCCGGAATTGATCCCTTGATTCGTGCACCCCGTAAAGAATGCCACAGCCAGGAATAGAATCACTGCTGGAGGGAATGCCTTAATCATCTTTCTTGCCCCCTATCGACTTGTTCAAGGCTTCAACGATGCGGTCTCCCTTGTTGCGGACTGCGTCCTCCTTTTCCGACAGATTATTCTGCTTCTTCTCGGTCCAATTCCCGACCCGCCCGATGGATTCATTGAGCTTCTCTTTCTTTCCGTCAGACAGGTTGCTTGAATTAAGGCGTCCCTCAAGCTTCCCGATCTTTTTATCGCCTGTTTCGTTGAACTTCTGGCTCAGGTTCTCAAGGCGGTCGATATGCTTCTCGGTATTGTTCTCCACGCGGCTGATCTTTTTCTCGGTCTTGTTCACGACCCGGTCCATCTTTGTCTCGGTGTTGTTTTTGCGCTTCTCGAGCTTCTCGACCACTTTGTCGGATAGATTCATTGATTCTGCGACGTCGATCTTTTTAAGAAGCCGCTCATCCGTCCGGTTCAGCCTGCCGTAAGCTACTTTATCTGCGACGGCCCTTACGAAGACCTTCCTCCGGGCAGTCTCTTCCCTTACCGCCAGACCGATTAATTTCTTCTGCTCTTTGTTTAATCCCGTGACCGAGTCTTTTACGACCTTCTTGACCTGTCCGGGGGATGCTTTACCGTCTCTGAGCTTCTCCACGAGATCAGGATCGGAGATATTCATTGCGGATAGGATGTCGGATAGCACCTTGGCGTTGTATTCGTTCCTGGTCTGATTCAATTTCGAAGCAAGCTCTTTTGCCTCGTTCCAGTCGATCACGGAAAACCCTTTTTTCAGGCTGTTTATCTCAGATATCTTTAAGAGTGGACGTGCCGCTTCCCTGAATTCCTTTGTAAGATTGATCGCATCGCCTTTAAGATCTACGAAATCCGTGGCCGCCTGAGCCCCTGTCGTTGAGTTGACCGATGCTACCTGGCTCCTGGTTGCATTAAGCTCGGCCAGGATGGTCTCAAGCTCGGTCGTATCGGTACTCGCGTTCTTTGCCTTGATCGCCGAGACGATCTTCTC
>CAIYYO010000095.1 GCA_903930485.1 Methanobacteriota archaeon | reverse complement strand
TTCGGATCCGCATTCGTAGGCTTCAACATAATAGACGATATAAGGAACGGAGTCATCGAAAGATTTCTGGTGACACCGGTAAGCCGATCGGCGATACTCCTCGGGATGGTCCTCAAAGACGTGACAGTCTTTTTGGCACAGTGCATACTGATAACCCTGATAGCAGTACCATTCGGCCTCAAACTAGACGTCCTAGGATTCCTGCTGGCCCTGCCGCTCTACGCGATGATCGCGGTCACCATGGCCTCGATGTCCTATTCATTCGGCTTGATCTACAAGATAGAAGACAACCTCGCGCCGACACTGAACCTGATAACGCTGCCGGTTTCACTGCTGTCAGGGATCATACTACCCCTCGCGCTGGCACCGACATGGCTGAAAGACCTGGCGAAACTGAACCCCTTCTCCTACGCAGTCGACGCATCGCGGCTCCTGTTCACGGGCAACTACGGCAACGTCGAGATCCTTGAAGGGTATGCTATCATCACCCTGCTCGCGCTGGCGATGTTCTGGTGGTCGACAAAGAGCCTGGGGAAGATGGCGGAGTGATGTCTCATAAAAAACTCTGCCATTTATTTCCTCTAATTTCCTATTAATATCATATATATGAGGTGTATATATGGTCCAGGCGCTGGTTAACGTTTCCGAGAAGACTAACAGGGTATTGAACATCCTTAAGGCGAAATACGGCCTCAAAGACAAGTCTGAAGCGATCGATCTCATGGCCGAGTTGTACGAAAAAGAGCTGCTTGAGCCCGAGCTTCGGCCGCAGTACATAAAGAAGGCCGAAGGCATCATGAAAGAAAAGGCGATCAAGGTGGGATCAGTTGCCGTAATGCGCAAGCGGTACGGAAAATAGCATGTACAGCCTGGCAGTCAAGCCCTCGGTCGACCGCGTATTTGCGAAGCTTTCAAAGAAGGATCCCAAGCAGATGGAAGCAGTATACAAGAAGATCGACGAGATAATCCGAAACCCGAAACACTACAAGAACCTTAGAAAGCCCCTGCAAAACTGGAAACGCGTGCACGTCGGAAGCTTCGTCCTGACGTACTCGGTCGACGAGAACACGAAGACGGTGACGATAGAGGACTACGAGCATCACGACAAAATATATCGGTAACGGGGGGCGGGTGATCATTACGGTGTTTGCGCTGGCGATGTTCTGGTGGTCGACGAAGAGCTTGGGGAAGGTGGCGGAGTGATTGTGTTAGAAGTTATACCTACCAAAAACCGATAAGAACTTTCACTTCCTCTTCCAAAGGTTTTCTTCAGTGTAATAATTAGTCTCAGCGATTGTCTGAGAAACCTTGTTGATTTGAGTCTCTTTCTTCGTGTATTTTATTAGAATTAGTTTAATTATTTCGACAGATATAATTGCTAGACTTAAGTCAAAGAAAAGGTTTACGTTGTACCTATTAAAAAAATTATTTTGTATCTCTTGAACAACAACAGGGTTAATTGAATTGATTTCTTCTTCCACCTGATCGATTCTTTTATTCAAATTTTCGATAGATGTTTTGTCTGCGGATGTTGTTTTTAGAACACCAACTTCAGTCTCTAGGGAACCTATTTTAGTCTCGATCCTCGACAAGGAGTTCGCTATCTCTATTTGACTCTGGTCAAATTTAGAGGTATCAATTTTAGGCGGTGAAATAATGGAGCTTATAAATGCTCCCAAACCAAGCATCCAAAGAACAATAAGTATGATGAACATTGAGGTAATATTCTTGTACCATTGGCCTCTATTATTAATTTTCATTATCCCGTGTGAACTTGTATTTTGGATAAGAAAAAGCATTATTGAATAGGACAAATTAATCCAAATTAGAGATTGAGTGGTTTCGGGAACCTTTTTCCATGCACCTTTCCAATAAATCCATATGGGGCGGCCCCCTTGTCGATGCCTGTAAGTATTTCAGTTTTAGTAATTATGTCAGCTCTGAACTGTTGAAGGCTCATTTCAAATGGTCTTTTCTCGCCGGTATCATTATCCGTAACAACAGCTCCCCGCATACCTGTTATTCTGTCTCTGAAAAAATGAAAGCGTTTGCTTGTGTCATATTCAGGGATATACAAGATACCTCGAAATCGTTTTAAAGTTCCATCCAAGTTGTATGGGCTATCTACCTTCCACCTACCAATTGGCAATGCCTCGCCCGTGTGATAACAATGAATCGATTCAAAGACCATTTCTTTTTTTCCGGTGGTCATTTTGGAGTATAAATTAATCTCCTTCAACGATCTTGATCTCTTCCTCCGACAAGCCATACAGCCGGTAAACCAAGGCATCAATTTGCTTATCTGTCGCCTCTATCTGCCGCGAAAGCACGGTCTTCTCGTCCGGCGTCCGGACCTGGGAGAGACGCTTGTTAAGGTCGAGCATTTGGGTGACGAGGGCGACCATTTTGTCGTGGTCGGCTTTGTCCTGAGGATTGGAGGGGTCGATTGTGCGGATTGGAATTTTTCCGAGGTACTTGAAAATAAGTTGATAACCGTTTTGTATCTCCGTGCATGTGTGAGATATCATTAGCCACCCAAGCTTTGAATTCAAAATTCCGAGTAGGTATTTATCCTCTTTAGGGACTATCCATATCGCATTATTCCCATACTTTCCTTCCATATCAAGAGTAAATGCTGGTTTAACCTGAAAAACGAGATACATTATCTTCGGTTTTTCAAACTCTTTAAAGTACTCTACAGTATCTTGAATCTCGTACCATTCATAATTGCCAGGTTTTCTACCTTTCCAATCGTTTCCAGTGTAAGACGATGGCTGAGGCATTAAATTATCTTTAAACTGGAGCAGATATTTCTTCACGGCCGGATAGTCGTTGATGTTTATTCCCCGGCGGGTGAAAATGAGGTACCTGCCATCTGGGAGGGGCGCAAAACGCTTTATATCGCGGCCAAGCAGAAAGGGTTTAATTATTTCTCCGCTGTTCGGATCTTCCGTTATCAGTTTCTTTTTCGTTTCTTCGTCTATTACGAACGCCTCGTTTAATCCCGTAAGAACGCCCCGGTATATCTTTCCGTCCACGTAGTCTTTCAGTGGCATTCCCTTCGACTTTATTTTCTTGATTAACTCCTCTGTCTGTTCGTCCGATAAGCACCATCCCCCGTCGTCGAGAGAGGCCTGATTAACCTTCATCCTGTTCTTCTTAACGTAGTCTGACAGGCTTTTGTATTCGAGTGTTTCAACATTTGTGGCGTAGAACGTCTTTTTAGGCTTCTGGTTGCTTATCGATAAGATGCATGGGTACGTCGTTGCGTTCTTGAACACCTTGAGGTCGCCGAAGTCCGTTATCTCTTCGATGCAGTGTTCTTTCATCCATTTGCGGAGCGGCTGCCCGTAGTTCGCCCTCATCCACTTGTTGGCGACGATGATCCCGTATATGCCTTCGGGTTTGAGGAGCGATACGCCTTTTTCAATGAAATACACGTATAAGTCGGCTACGCCGTGATAAGTCTTGTAGGTTTTCTGGAAGTATTCTTTGTATTCGCCCAGCATCTCCTGACGCACGTAAGGCGGATTCCCTATCACCGCGTCGAACTTGTACGGGAACTCTTTGTCCCAGTCGAATGCGTTGATGCGGCTTTGTTCTTCCGGAGTGGGCGGCGTCGGCAGGCTGCTGTAGTAATCCGATCCGATCAGACTGTTCCCGCATTTGATGTTGTTGTCGAGGTCCGGCAATACGCGTCCGCCAAGCCTCTTCTGTGCTTCGCGGTGTTCGTCCTCCAGGACCTTCAAAAGCAGATTGAGTTTCGTGACCTCCACCGCCTGTCCGTCGATGTCTACGCCGTGGATGTTATTCAAAAGGATCCTTTTCTTTTCGTCGAGGGTCAAGTACCAGAGGCCTCCGTTGCCCTGGAAGATCTCGTCTTTGTACTTTTCAGGGCTGTGGCTCACGTACCAGTCGCGGTGGTAGTTCAGTAAATACTGATAAGCTTCTATGAGGAACGAGCCTGAGCCGCAGGCCGGGTCGATGATCTTTAGTTCTGATATCTGCTTGGGCGTCTTGTCTTTGACGAGCCTGCCGACTGTGTTTTCGACGATGTATTCCACGATGTATTTCGGCGTGTAGTAGACGCCGCCCGCCTTCTTGACCTCCGGCTTCTCTTCGACCTTGGCGCGGTGGCCGTCGGTCAGCCGGATGACTTTGCCCAAAAACTGCTCGTAGACGTTGCCGAGTATGTCCGCGCCGATGACCGAGAACACATAAGGGCAATTCGGGTAATAGAGGCTCTTGATGATGTCCTTCAGGACCTTATCGTCGATGTGCAGCGCAGGGCTTAGATAGTCGGGAATGGAGTTGCGGCCTTTCTCCTCGTTGAAGTGGAACAAGCCGGAATTATATTTCTCGTCGCACTTCTCGTAGATCTTTATCAGCGCCTTGTGGATGTCTTCTTTCTCCAAGAGCGCCTGTAGTTGGCCGTATGGCTCGATGCCCCGGTCTTCGCACATGCGCAAAAAGATTATCCTGTCGATGGTCTTCTGGACTACGAAGTTGATCTCCGGAACCGAGAGGCCTCCGTGTCTCAGGGCCAGATTCTTGGCGAGTTCCTCTCTCCAGTTCTCGATGTCTTTCAGGAATTCGTCATCGACCTCGGAGGTGCCGCGCTTGCCCTTCATCGATTCCGCGTACTTGTCGAAGGAGCCCTGCTCGACGGCTGCCTTTGAGAATATCCCCGCTATCTCATCCCACTTCTCAGGGTACTGGTTGTAAGTGAAATATAGTATCCTTCCGACGCTGGCCGAATCGGTCGGCAGAGGCTTCTGCCGGCAGTCGTAGACCGCGAACTCCTCGAAATCCGTGAGGATGGCGAGAGGAAGCTTTGCGCTCCAGGAGTATCTGCGGATCTGGTAGGCGGCCTTGGCATCGTCGTGGACGTTCACCGCAGGCTTCTTGGTTTCAAGGAAAAACTTCCTTACGCCTCCGATTCGGAAACAGTAGTCCGGTGCCTTGGTGGCTCCAGCAACTTTGATGGCATCCTCATGAATGACGTCCTTGTATTGTTCCGCATATCCAGCTTTATTGGTTACATCCCACCCTAAGGCCTCGAAGAAGGGGTCTACGAATTCGCTTCGGAGCTGGGCTTCGTTGTACACAGGGCTACGGTAGGCTTCGATATTACG
>CAIYYO010000094.1 GCA_903930485.1 Methanobacteriota archaeon | reverse complement strand
TCTACAAGTACCGGTCCCGGCCTCCTTGTAGAAGCGACCTTGAATGCCGCCTTGATTATCTGCGGGATCTCGTCTGGGTCGGTTATCTGGAAGTTGTGCTTGGTTATCGGCATCGTTATTCCCAGGATGTCTGCCTCCTGGAACGCGTCGTTGCCGATGAGGTGCGTCGGAACTTGTCCGGTGATGGCGACCATCGGCACGGAATCCATGTGAGCGTCGGCTATCCCTGTTACGAGGTTTGTAGCTCCCGGTCCTGACGTCGCTATGCATACCCCGGTTTTTCCGCTCGCCCGCGCGTAGCCTTCGGCAGCGTGGGCAGCGCACTGCTCGTGCCTCATGAGTATGTGCCTCACGTTCTTGGCGTCGTAAAGGGCGTCATAGAAATCTATGATCTGTCCTCCGAGGATGCCGAACATGTGTTTGACCCCTTCTGCTTCAAGGGACTTGACTATTGCCTGCGCGCCTTTCATTTTACTGAGGTAAATTAACTTAAGTATGGAGCAAATATATATGCCTCCTTCAAGAGCATTTCTGCAATACTACTATGCGCCGGGTCAGGCTTTTATGCACCTTAATGAAGTATTCGGACAAAAAGACGTAGCCTTCGAACGATACGTGGTACTGGCGAGGTATCATCATCACAAGCCTGCCGCCCGGTTTTAGCACACGACCCGCCGACGCAAGGAATCCTTCGTAGAATCCCCCGAGGTCGCTGCGTCCCCCTTCTGAGACGTAAGAGCAACGAGCGTAAGGGGGGTCGGTGACGATGGCATCCATCAGAGGCGATGCCGCCTGCAGGCTGAGGGCGTTTTCCTTCTTTATCTCGGCAAACAGGCCGTATGATTCGAGATTCTTTTTGCAGCCTGCAGCCATCCTGGAATCTATGTCGCTCCCGAGCAGGTTCATTCCCATCAGGCCGGCTTCTATCAGTATGCCCCCGGTCCCGCAGAAGGGATCGAGTATCGTCGAGCCTTTCTTCACGCATGCCAGGTTCACGAGGGTTCGCGCAAGCTTTGGGTGCATCGAAGTCGGGTGGAAATACGGCCGGTATTGAGGCCGCCTCTTGTTGTAGTCCCTGTTCAGGGGTATGTTCACGGCTGCGAGTATCGAGGAACCCGGCATCCTGTAGGCTAAGACTTTTATGTCCGGCTCGTCCAGATCTATCAAATGTCCTCTTTCGAAGAATTGCTCGCCGAGTTCTTCTTCGAGCGTGTGGGATTTGGAACGGACAGCCATCGTCCGGTCCTTTGGAATGATGATGGAAAGGATAGCAGCGGCTTCTTTTGCATTCGTCGAAAGCATCGGAGCCGTCCCTGCCTTTAGTGTCATTGCAAGCCGGTGGATGAATTCCGTAGACCGCGCGTCGGTGTCCAGGACGAGCACCTTTTCGTGCTCGACTACCGGCTTGAACGCAATGCCTTCCGATTCAAGAACAGCGTAAAGCTCGGCCTTGGGAAGGAGGGGATGTTCGCCGGATAATTCGAATAGAAGCTTCATTTCCTAATCCTTTGGTTTATGAGATTTTATAACAACGTAAACGATATTAATATCTGTTATGACGCAAGAGCAAACAGTCAAGCCGAGCGTGAAGATCGGCCTGGAGATCCACGTGCCTCTCAATACCGGTCAGAAGCTGTTCTGCGACTGCCCGACTGA
>CAIYYO010000093.1 GCA_903930485.1 Methanobacteriota archaeon | reverse complement strand
TCGTCTATTATGTTGAAGCCTACGAATGCGGATCCGAAGAGCGCGAGCATTACGAGGAGGCCTGGTATGAAGACTTGCACCGTCTCTCCAGCTGGCAGGCCGGGCACGCCGCCGAGGTTCTCCAGCAGCGGCATGAACAGAAACAAATAGAGGACGGGCTGGAACAGGCTTACGAATACGTAGATCGGGTTCCTCAAGGTATGGCTCATGTTGCGCCCGTACATCAGGATTATGTCGTTCAGTAGTTTCATTTTAGTTAGCGTCCTCCCTGAGCGATCGCCCGGTGTATTTCAGGAATACGTCGTCGAGGCTTGGCTTGGACAAGGTCACGTTCTGGACTATGAGGTTCTTCGAGTCAAGGGTCCGCAGTATTTCCGGCAGCACGCCTTCGCCGTTCTTTATGTAGAGGTGTACCGTATTTTCCATATGATTGATCGAGGCCGGCTTCATCTTTTCACTGAGGAGCGCGGCGGCGTTTTTGGCGTTGTCTTCGCTGGAAAAGCAGAGCTCTATCCGGTCTGCGCCGATCCCGTCCTTTAGTTCTTCCGGGGTCCCTTTCGCTATTATGGTTCCGTTGTCTATTATGGCGATGTTGTCGCACAGCTTGTCTGCTTCGTCCATGTAGTGGGTTGTGAGGAATATGGTAACGCCTTGGTCTTTTAATTTCTTTATCTCCTCCCAGAGGTATGCCCTGCTCTGCGGGTCTAGGCCGGTCGTGGGCTCGTCCAATAATAGCAGTTTCGGCCTGTGGATCATCCCGAGCGCGACGTCGAGCCTGCGTTTCTGGCCTCCGGAATAGGATGCTGCGGGCCTGTCGATGAACGACTCCATCCTGAAGCGTGCGACTGATTCCTTTGCGTATTTTTCAGCGGTGGGGGCATCGAGGCCGTAGAGCCGCGCCTGCAGGATCAGGTTCTCAAGGCCGGTCGATTGCTGGTCGGTTCCGCCGGCCTGGCTGACGTAGCCGATCGTCTTTCTGATCTTTTCCTGCTCTTTTGCGAGGTCGAATCCGGCTATCTTCGCATCTCCCCCTGTCGGGCTAAGCAGGGTCGATAGCATCTTCTGCGTGGTCGACTTGCCTGCGCCGTTGGGGCCGAGGAATCCGAATATCTCTCCCTTCCTAACGGCGAGGTCTACGCCTTTTACGGCCTGGACTTCCTTTCTTCCTTCCTTGGACTTGTAGGAAAAGGTCTTCCTTAGGCCTTTTGTCTCTATGATGTATTCCGTTTCCATGGCGCAGGTTACTAATATGTATCCGGTTCAGAAAAAACGACTGTAATATTTTTACCCATTTACTTAATAGTTAATCGTATCATGGAAAAAACCATCGTCGCGGATTCGAGCTCGATTATTTCCCTGGCCGTCAACTGCATGTCTTCGGTCCTGGGAGAGCTCGGGGTCCATATCGCGGTCACGGGAGAGATCTATGACGAGATCATTTCGCGTCCGATGAACAGCAAGCGTTATTCCCTGGAGTCTTTGAGGATCCAAAAGCTTTTTACCGAGGGCGTGATCTCCGTCGAGGAGCCTGATCCTTCCATCGTGCGCGACGTTCTTGAGACCTCTAATTCGATCTACCGGATTGACAAGCATGACCTCCGCCTTATCCACGGCGGGGAGGCGGCTGCGCTGGCTTTGATGCTGGAGAAGAAGATAGATGTTCTTTTGATCGATGAACGTACTACTCGGATGATGGTCGAGGATCCCGGCGAGCTTTGCGAGGTGTTGTCGTCTCAGATGAGCCGGCGGGTTTTTATCGATGTCGAGAGGCTTGCTCACTTCAAAACTCTGGTCCCGGACGTAAAGATCATCCGTTCCTGCGAGGTCGCGGCGGTCGCTTATGAGAAGGGCATCTTGTCCAGGAATCTTGGAAGCACAGGCCGCGAGGTCTTTGCCGCGGTTCTCTATGCCCTGAAATTTTCCGGGTGCGCGGTTTCCTGGCAGGAGATAGAGGATTACCTGCGCGTGGTCGGCTGATTACAAAATCGGCAGCATACAATGAATTGCTCGTAGCAATTCATGTACATGGTTTCTGCAAAAAACCATTGTACCTCGGCCTTTGAGGCCGAGGATTAAAGATGCCTCTCTGCCGATTTTGTAAGTGCCTAAAGGCATGCCATGCGGGGCACATACTCCGGCCCCAAAGAGGGTGGAGCCCTCTTTGGGCATCAGCAGGAGGCAAAAGCCTCCTGTCTGAGTAAAGACCTAACGGTCTTTATCATAATCCCCTGAAAGGGAATCTTGCCTTTAGGCTGGGGTATTTGATTTATGCTAGTAGTACCCCTGCGGGATTCCGAGCGCGAAGGTTATTCCCAGCCACAGTGCGGCGCTCGTCACGGTCACGACCAGGAGTAGGAATATGAAGGGCATTATCACTTTCTCATAGCCGTATTTGATACCAAGCGACGCGTAGAGCAGATAGATGCTGTACATGATTATCAGGATGTGGAGTATATATGTCTCGATGTATATCCTGAAGATGCCGGAGAGCAGGGCCGGGCTTATAGCGTAAGAGAATAGCGCCAAAGCCTCTGCCTGGGTTATCTTCGCCTTCAGGAGCCGGGTGTCGAAGAGGTATAGCACATAGGCCATTACCATCGGGATAGAGATCGCTATGACATAGTACTTGAACGCGATTTTCAGGGAATTTTCTATGGAATAGGGGTTGCTCTGGAAGTAAGCCAGGTAGGCGTAGTAGCCGAATAATATGGGGAGCCCTGTCAGTATCAGGTAGAACCTGAGGGAACCCAGGGTGGCCGGCTTTATGTTTTTGAATACCTTTTCTATGTACGCAGGGTTCAGGAGCTGTACTACCTCTACTAT
Organism: Methanobacteriota archaeon; assembly: GCA_903930485.1. Classification (GTDB taxonomy): domain Archaea; phylum Altiarchaeota; class Altiarchaeia; order IMC4; family QMZM01; genus CAIYYO01. The sequence goes on along the minus strand of CAIYYO010000093.1, from coordinate 8,821 downwards.
CGTTGCAAGGAAGAACTTGACCCCGCTGATGAGTCCCTGCGTTAATTCGATTATGTTCATTTCGGTTTTTTGCCGCCGTAGTCGCAAATAATACTATATTGTTTATATGAATCATAGAATATAAGCTTTTACATATTCATAATGGATTATGACACAGTCATCGTAAGGTATGGGGAAATATTCCTGAAAAGCGATTACGTTCGCAAGAGCTTCGAGGACGTTCTTGTAAGGAACATGCGCAGGCGTCTTGAGAGTGACAAGGTCGCGTACAGGATCTATCAAAGGCGGCATCGGATCTACGTCGAGACCGGAAGCGCGGAGGCTGCATGCGAGAGCCTTAAGACTGTGTTCGGGATAGTCTCTTTAAGCCCTGCGACAAAGACCGGATCCGGCCTCCCGGAATTGACCGAGTCCGCGGTCGCTCTAGCCCGGACGGCTATCAAGCCGGGCGAAAGTTTCGCCGTAAGGGCGCAGAGGGTAGGCAGTCATCCCTTCTCCAGCAAGGACGTCGAGGAAGCCGCGGGCGCGAGGATCCTTGAGGAATTGGACGCGGTCGTGGATCTCGAAGAGCCTGAGAAGACCGTTTATGTCGAGATACGGGATGACGAGGCGTACGTCTATGATAAAAAGGTCGAAGGCGTCGGAGGCATGCCTTACGGCACTCAGGGAGGCCTTGTTTCCCTGCTGTCGACGGGCATAGATTCCCCGGTCGCGGCCTGGATGATGATGCGGAGGGGGTGTAAAGTGTCCTTCCTCCATTTCGGCTCCCTGGAAGAGGTCGAGCCCATTGTAAAAAGGCTTGAATATTTCTGCAACCAGGAGCTGATGGTATGGTGTATCCCGCACGAGCCGGTCCTTGAGGCGATCGGCGCCGAAGCAGGCAAATACACGTGCGTGGTCTGCAAGAGGTTCATGCACCGGGCGGCAGAGTTGCTCGCAGAAAAGATCCATGCGTCCGGAATCGTTTCCGGGGAGAACGTCGGCCAGGTGGCGAGCCAGACCCTTGAGAACCTGGAGGTCATAGACTGTCTCAGGATGCCGGTCTATAGGCCGCTCGTCGCCATGGACAAGGAAGAGATAATAGCGGTCGCGAAGAGGATTGGTACGTACGAATTGGCGGTGAAAGGTACCAAGTGCCCTTACGTGCCTGATAAGCCTTCGACGCGGGCGAAGCTTGAGGAAGTCCTTGCAGCAGAGGAAAAGATTGGTATTGAAAAACTCTTAAAAGATGCCTGGGATAGTCTTGTATTCGGGGAGCGATAAGGCCGGGGCCAACATAGCGGGGATCCTTGAAAGAGAGCATGGGATAGGCTCGCTGTTGTACGAAGGCAGAATACTTGACATGAAGCCGGAGGATATGTCTTTTATCGAGTCGGCCTTGGGGGAGGGAGATGTCTGCATCGTGGCTTCGAGGCACAGGTCCGAATCCGGGACGCCGTCCCTGACCACGCATTCGCCGGGCAATTACGGGGCGGCCGGCGCCGGAGGAGTGGATGGGGAGCTTGGGTACGCGCCCGCCCTATATCTGAGCCATGCCCTCAACTCTTTGAAAGAGAACGGAATCGACGGCTATGAAGTCTGCTTCGAGGCGACTCATCACGGGCCTACGGCGCTGAAGCATCCCATCCTTTTCGTCGAGGTCGGGAGCACGGAGAAAGAATGGGGCGACCATGCGGCCTGCGGCAAGGCCGCGGATGCGATAAAAAGCCTGATCTCGGACGAGATATCCGATCTGCCGGCGGCGTTGGGATTCGGCGGAGGGCATTACTGCAGGAAGCTTTCTGCCGTGACCGGCTACGCGTTGGGACACATATGCGCCAAGCATAATCTAGAGTTCCTTGACGAATCGATGCTCGCGCAGATGATAGCAAAGACCGTCCCGCGCCCTGGTTACGCGCTGATAGAGAAAAAAGGCCTCGGCATTGAAAAGGCGCGCGTGCTGGAACTGATAAAGAAGAGCGGACTAGAGACCGTTCTGATATGACGACCTAACGTCCCAGCCTAGCGCTGCGGTATCGACGGTATGTCGTTCGTATAGATGACCAGCCCCTTGTCGGTGATCTTTAGCGGCCTTATGTTCGTGTCTATGGCATGCCCTCTGAGCTTTACCGTCCAGATGCATCTCTCGTTCTCTGCCCGGTTCCTGTTCCAGAACATCACGATGAGGCCGTCGGCCAGGAAGTGCCAGTCGGTGTATATGAGTGTCGGAAAGTCTTCGGGCTGCTTGAGTGTCATGATGACCGTGCAGCTGTGCTTTTTCATCAGTTCCACGAACTTCATCATATTCATCTTCCTTGAGATGTCGTCCCTGAAGAGGAAGTCGAACAGCGTCACAGAATCCACGACGAACCTCTTGGGCCGCATGTCGTCGAGTATGTCCTTCAAGGCCCCGAAGTCGCGGGAGAGCTGCATCTCGGCGTCTGTGAATATGGTCCTGTCCAGAATGAGGAGTTTCTTCTCCTCCTGCTGCTTAAGGAAATCCCAGCCGAAGCTGCTTGCGTATTCTATGACGTCGGATGCGTTGTTCTCTATGGAAAGGAATATCCCTGTCTCGCCTTCAATAGCTCCCTGGTTTATGTACTGCATGGCGATAGTGCTCTTCCCAACGCCCGGAGGGCCTGACAGGACGACCACCGAGCCTTCGGGCAACCCGCCTCCGAGCAGCTCATCCAGACCCACGACCCCGGTCTTCACGAGTTTTTTCATCTTAGAAAAGCGTAAAATCCTTGATTAATTATGAGCGGCTGTATATATAAAACTTTGATCTACCTGTCGTCATGTGCGGCGGCCGGGAAAGGCGTCTTTTATGCCGTCCATCCAAAATAGTTCAAGTCTATCGACACCCAGCGTTCAGAGGCGATATTCCATGGAAGAAAAGGAAGACAACAACTTCGTCTACATAGGAAAGAAACCAGTCATGAGCTACGTCATGGCAGTCATCACCCAGTTCAACAAGGGAGAGGCCGAGGTGATTATAAAGGCGCGGGGGCGTTCTATTTCTACGGCGGTGGACGTCGCCGAGGTTTCGAGGCAGCGATTCCTGAAAGACGTCGAAGTGAAAGGCATAGTCATCGCCACAGAAGAAGTACAGCGCGAAGACGGGACCATGCGGGTATCGTCGATCGAGATAACGCTCGGAAAGATGTGATTATTTATTATTCTCCTAATTCACTATAGTTACGGGTTTTTGCATTGACACAGAATAAGACCCCTATCTCTTGAGACAAAAAATGGCAGACAAACAGGCACGTAAAAAGGACCAGAAAAAAACCGAAACCGAGGAGCAAGATCCTATTTCTTCGAACGATGTCCGCAAGAGCGACGTAGTCGCGTCTGCGAACCCGCCTGCAAAAGAGGCCGCAAAGAAGCAGAACAGCATGCAGCTTATCCTTGCAGTGCTGCTTGCCGTATCGCTTCTTGGAAACATCTATTTCATCTTTACTTCGAATAATCCCGGATGCGCTGTCACTACGCCTAACCAGATAACCGGAGTCACGACAACGACGCCCTCCTCGAGCAACGTCGTCGTCGCGGCCGGGATGGTGGTCACCCTCGACTACGTCGGAAAATTCCAGAACGGGACAGTCTTCGACACTTCGATACAGTCCGAGGCCATCAAGGCAGGCTCTCCAGTCTATAATTCGCAGAGGACTTATGCGCCTTTCACTTTCGTTCCGGGCTCGGGACAGGTCATCGAAGGATTCGACCAGGGCGTGATAGGCATGAAAGTAGGCGAGGAAAAAGTCATAACGATACTGCCGGCGCAGGGATACACGACGGGCGCGCTCGCTAACCAGACGCTTATATTCGACGTCATCATAAGGAACGTATCCACGCCGCAGAAGGTTTCCATGATAATCGTCAACGACAAGCGGTGTAAGACCTGCGATACGACGATGCTGGAAGCAGAGCTTAAAGGCATATTCCCGGGACTCGAATCCAGGACCGTCGATTACAATACGCCAGAGGGCCAGCAGCTTTACACCACCCTGAACCTCCAAGTGCTGCCTGCGGTGCTGTTCGACCCGTCGATCAAAGACGTCGACGGCTACTCCAACATCGCGCAATTCGTGAAACCCGCCGGGAACTACCTGATGCTTGCGATCGGTTCCAAGTACGATCCGGTATGCTACAAGGCGGACGGCTCAATCGACTGCAGCAACCCGTCATGCTCTCAGGACGCATCATGCACGGCGAAACAGGACAAGCCCTCGGTCCAGGCGTTCGTGATGTCTTACTGCCCGTACGGAACGCAGATAGAGAAAGGCCTATTGCCTGTCCTCAACCTGCTCGGGAATAAGGTCGATTACTCTATAAAGTTCGTGGACTACTCGATGCACGGAAACCAGGAACTCACAGAGAACATGCGCCAGTACTGCATACAGACGAACAACAAAGACAAATACCTGTCTTACATGCAGTGCTTCCTCACAGCCGGGAAATCAGACGACTGCGTGAAACAAGTAGGCCTCGATGCCGCGAAGCTGAACACATGCATCAACCAGACCGATGCGCAGTACAAGATACTCGCGACCGCGGGCGACAAATCGAAATGGAACGGGGCAAGCTACCCGCCTTTCCCGATAGACGCAGCCGACAACACGAAATACGGCGTCCAGGGATCGCCTTCCTTCGTGCTGAACGGAAAGCTCATATCCAATCAGGCAAGGGATCCGCAGAGCCTCCTGGATGCGATATGCGCAGGGTTCAACACGAAGCCGCCGGAATGCAGCCAGAAACTGTCGACAAGCGCGCCCACGGCAGGGTTCGGGTTCGGAAACTCGACGGCAGCGGCGTCGTCGAGCGGCGGATGCGCGTCGGCTTAATATTTTTTTATTTTCTTTTTTAATCTTTTTCTTAGAAACAGCTGAGGCTTTTACTTCTCAGGGCACGGCTGGTTCACGACCGACACCTGGCAGCCGTCCACGCACGTATGCTTGGAGACCCACCAGCAGACGCCTTTTAAGGCGATCGGCTTGTCGATGGTGCAGGTCCCGGTCCATCCCGGAGCGTTATTGCACTGGCAGGGGTATTTGCAGGTTCCTGTCTTCGAGCCCTGCAGGTTAGAGGGCGCAACCGTTAGTATTACCATTAGCACGATCACTATGCCTGATAGCGTGAATTTCCTTTTGTCCATTGTCTCACCTGTATTATTGGGTCCCGAAAAAAAGGGAGTATTGTAGATTTAAGCCATCAGGGTATAAAAGCTTTAATTGTGAAGTATTTTATGCGATGGACGTTACTTCGGTAGGGGACGTTAACGTAGACATACTGTCCTCGGCGATTAAAGACTATCCGGCAAGGGACGGGCAGGAGTTAGTCGACGGGATCTATATGAGCACCGGGGGTTGTTCGGCTAATTTTTCCAAGGCGGCCGCGCTTCTGGGCCTCGACGTCAGGTTCATTGGGCGGCTGGGGTGCGACTTCTTCGGCGAATACGTTAGGAAGGACCTGTCGGAGATACCTAATCTTGACCTGCGGATTCTGGACGGGGAAAGGACTGGCGCGACTATTGCGATAGCTTTCAAGGATTTTACCCGTTCGTTCCTGACCTATCCGGGCGCCAATTCGGGCCTACGGATGAAAGACGTCGATTACGACCTGATTTCCGGGAGGTATCTGCATGTTGCCAGCTTTTTCCTGCAGGGCCTGAGGAAGGAGACGAAGAAACTGCTCGACTACGCGCACGGAAAAGGCATGAGGGTGAGCTTCGATACGGGATTCGACCCAAGCGGCTGGAAAAAAGCCGACGTATCATTGGTGCGTAAAACGCTTACGGCCGTCGACATATTCTTTCCCAATCAGTCCGAGGCTAGAGCCATAACAGGGCTAAAGGATAAAGACGATGTCTGCGACGCCTTGCTCGACATGGGCCCTGGTATAGTTGGATTAAAAATGGGGAAAAACGGGAGCTATATCTGCACAAGGGATTGCAGAGTCAGGTTTCCGGCCTATAAAGTCAAAGTGGTCGATACGACCGGCGCAGGCGACGTATTCGACGCGGCCTTTGTTTACGGCCATTCAAAAGGCTGGGACTTAAAAGAAATAGGAAGGTTCGCGGGCTCGGCTGCGGCGATCAGCACCACGGGATATGGGTCACTAGGTTATCCATCGTGCGAGGACGCGCTGCGCCTTTCTGGATTAAAAGGCCTTAATGGAACAAGGTAGAATAAGGCGGCTTCTTACCCATCACGTCCTCGTAATACGCTCTCAGCGGCTCTGCCACAGACCAGGCCTGGGAGATGCAACCCCTCGGCCTGTGAGGGGGGTCTCCGTCGAATATCTCTGAAATGGTGCCGATGCCTGCCTCGTTTATGTGTTTCTCAAAGAGGGGCTCGAGTATTTTTTGCATGACGCCTTTGTCGCTGTCGTATTTGGCGCACGCCTTCAGGTACGGTCCGAGGAGCCACGGCCACACGGTCCCGTTATGGTACGCCGACTCTCTTTCGGCGAAATTCCCTTTATACTGTCCTTTGTATCGGTCGTCTTTGGTGCTCAACGTCCGCAAACCGTAGGGCGTCAGAAGCTCTTCCCTGACGAATTCAAGCACCTTCCTGGAATCGCTTGCATCGAGGGCGGAGTGGTCAAGGGATACTGCTATGACCTGGTTGGGCCTGATGGAGTTGTCTCCCAAGCAGTCCTTCAGGTATTTCCCGTTCCAGTACCTGTCGTGGAAGCTGGATTCGAATTTTTTGCATAAATCCTCTGTCGAGAACCTTTTGTCGCCGACGATCTCCGAGAAAGACTGCATAATCTTGAGCGCGTTGTACCACAGGGCCTGGACTTCGACCGCCGAATCCCTCTGGAGCGTGTCCATCCATGTCCCGGACTTGTGCATGATGAGTCCGTCCATCTCCATGCCTTCGTAGGTCTTCATCATCTCCTTGAGCTTGGGCCAGTTCCTGCTCAGCAACGGAAGCGCTTTTTCAGGGCCGACGTATTTCATGTACTGATAGAGCCGATCGATCATCCATAGCGAACTATCGTAGTCTCCGTACTGCGGTTTTCCGTCGATGAACCTGTTCGGCAGCCCGTTCGGGCCTGCGTTGTCGAGGAAGTGCGAGAAAACTGCTTCGGCCTTGTCGAACCTGCCGTTTATGAACGTAATCCCCGGGAGCGATATCATCGCGTCCCTGCCCCATTCCCCAAACCAGTGGTACCCGGCTATGACCGTCTCAACGCCGCCCGCCTTTACCACGAACGAATCCCCGCTCGCGAGCAGTTTCAATATAGAGGACGCAAGGCCGTTGCCCATGATCCTTCCGTTCTCGGCCCCGCCTTTTTGGATGTCTTTTATGGCCTCCGCGGCTTTTTCCTCGGTCCCGTATCCCAGGGCGACGATGGAGAAATCATCGGATTCGGCAGCAGGGATGTTTATCGAGAAGGATGCCGGGTAGTGGATGTCTTCGACGCAGTCGTCTCCTCTCTCGTAGTCCGTCGAGTAGAAGACGTTCTTCATCCACTTCGCGTTGAGCGGGCTCACGCTGCATGAGGCCTTGTCCGAGTAGACGGTCAGGTAGCCTTTCGCGGATTTTAGCGAAAGTATCTTTGGGCTGAATATCTTGAGCTCGTAGAGGCTTTTCCCGGCTTTTGAGAGCTCGTAGATGTTCCTTGAATTCACCAGGAGGTTGACGTTGAATTTGATGGACTCGCGCATCTTGTTCCTGACATGGTAGGACACGACGACTGCGTTCTTGCCCTGAACCATGCTGACGGTTTTGGAAACGTCGGCAGACCACGTGTTGTAGTGGAAGGTGACTGATTCGTAATTCTGCTCGAATGCGGTTAGTTCCCTCCATCCGTCGGAAACGCTCCGGTCCTCGTATTCGTTTACTGAGAGAGGCCTGACGTTGCTTCCTGAAACCACTTCCTCCTCAAGTTTTTGCAGATAGACATACCTGGAAAGGTCGTCGTCCGAAGAAACAAGCAGGCCGTGGTATTTCCTGGTGTTCAGGCCCAGGATTGTGGTAGAAGAATATCCTCCGATGCCGTTGGTAAGAAGCCATTCAAGCTCCCTGCCCTTTTCAGGGGTGAGGTCCTGCTCGACGAAGCGGGCGAATGGGAGGTCCGGGCGAGTCCTCTTAGGGACGGTGAAGACCATTGTTTTTTAATCGATCTTGGAGATAAGATAGTCCGTGTATTCCGACCCCTTGGCCGTTCCTCCGAGGTCGTACGTCAAGACCTTTCTTTCCCTGAATGCTTCGGCCACGGCTTTCTCTATCCGGTCCGCGGCCTTGTCTTCCTTAAGGTGGCGCAGCATCAGTATCCCGGAGATGATGGTCGCGGCAGGATTCACTTTGTCCAAGCCGGCGTATTTCGGCGCCGACCCGTGGACGGGTTCGAAGACCGCGTAATCGTCCCCGATGTTGGCTCCCGGAGCAACGCCCAGCCCGCCGACGAGGCCCGCGCACAGATCCGAGATTATGTCGCCGTAAAGATTGGGGGCAACGAGTATGTCGAAGTTGTCGGGCTTTTTCACGAGCTGCATGCACAGGTTGTCGACTATGCATTCATCGAAACCCACGCCCGGGAATTTTTTGGCAACCTCCCTGCCGCATTCAAGGAATAAGCCGTCGGTAGCCTTCATGATGTTCGCCTTATGGACTGCGGTGACTTTTTTTCTATGATTCTTGACCGCGTAGTCGAAGCCGTAGCCGAACACTCTTTTGGACGCGTATTCGGAAATCGGCTTAATGCTGATTGCGGAATCCTCTCGGATCTTTTTCTTCTTCGCGAGCAGTTCCTCTATCTTCGCGATAAGTTCTTTAGCCTCAGGCGTGCCTTTCGAGAATTCGATGCCTGCGTAAAGGTCTTCGGTGTT
>CAIYYO010000092.1 GCA_903930485.1 Methanobacteriota archaeon | reverse complement strand
TCTTCTTGTTCTTTTAAGAATTCCTTAACCCCTAATCTTTTGATTGTTTGAATATTCGGAAGACATTTTTGGTGCGTGACAAAACTATCCGTATCAAACCATTTGTCAAATCTCCCGCATGGGAATTCGGAGCAATCCGCGCAGGTCTCATAGCTTCGTTTCATTACACAGCATCTAAAAATAGGGCAGTATGAACAATGGGCGTCAGGCCCGCAACCTGAACAGCGAGATTTTGCTTTGGATTGATATCTGGGGCATAACCCGCAAGATATCCCACAGCAGCCTATCAAGTTGTATTTTTTCATATCTCTCCTGCTTTATTCCTTCAACGAAAATTCCCAGACGCAGAAGCAGTCGTCAGGATGCTTGTCCGGCGGCGCATAGACGCATTTGACGTCGATCCTTTCATCTATCTCCTTTGCAAAGGCGGAAAAGTCTTTTATATGCATCCTCTTGCACGGGAATTCCCCGAGACCGGTTTTCAGCCTGCCTTCCTGCGGTGGGCAGTGCGGTACCTTTAACACTACCTTGTCTTTCTGCTTTACGATCTGGTAGCCGGTTATCTTAGCCCAGGGATAATACGAGAGCGCCTTTACGAACCCGTCGAGCCCTTTCTCGGTCACGTTGAATCTCTTCTTTATCTCCCGGGCCGTCTTGCCGGCAAGGGTTTCCCAGACGTCCTCGTTCAGCTCTACTGCCGCGTCGAGTCCGTATTTCTTTTCGACGGACAGGAACCAGTAGGAGTCTACGAGTCTGTATTGTCTCAGCAGGTATTCTGCGTATTCGTCTTTTTCCATATTATGTTTTATTTTTTGACTACTTTATTAAAGTACTATGGCAAAGCATGAATCGAAATCAGCGGTCTGGATAATATTCACTAGGCTTGTAGGCTTAATACTGTTCCTCCTGCTCCTATACTTCCTGGACTACCTCAAGGCATACATCGATTCGAGCATATACCGGCAGTCGGTGGATTTCCTTAAAGGAAACATCGTATTGATCGTCTCGATGGCCGTCATTTATGCATCTGGCGAGGTTTTCGGCAGCCTCATGTTCCCATTAGATCTTCCAGCACCTATTCTCGATGCCGTAGCGAGCGTATTACTTGTCGAGTTCATCTTCAATATACTGTCCTTCCTTGGGGAAATGACCGGCGAGAACGTATTCAACGCCTTCGCAGGATTCAAGGCGATAGTTTACCCGACGGTCTTCATACTGGTGCTTGTTTTCGGTTATTTTTCGGTATTCGGAAGGGTGTTATCCGGCAGGAAGAAAAGGCGTAAGGAGGACTGAGCCTGATGGACGTTTTGACGGGTCTTGCGCTTTCGATAGTTTTTGCCGTGACTCCGATGGTCCTTTTCGCCCGTGTCGTGACCAGATTCGACCAGTACGAAAAGGAGCCGACGCTTTTGCTTATCACAATGTTCCTGTGGGGTTTTTTCATCGCTGCGGGAGCGGCTGCGGTGATAAACACACTGGTCGACCAGGTTCTATACATGCTGACGGGGAGCATGAACCTTTCCCTGAATATAACTGCCGTGGTGACCGGCCCGTTCACGGAAGAGTTTTTGAAAGGCTCTGCCATAGTCATACTCTTTGTCTTCTTCAGGAAGTATTTCAACACGGTCCTTGACGGGATCATTTACGGAGGCCTTATCGGTTTCGGTTTCGCGGCCGCGGAGAACATCTTGTACATATTCGGCGGGTTTTCGGCCGAGGGCGTTTACGGCCTGTTTTCCGTCGCTCTGGCAAGGATCTTATTGATACCCTTCCTGCATGCCACGCTTACCTCTTTCACCGGCCTGGGATTCGCTCTCGCGCGTACGCGGAAAGACAGCATCGGGTATATCGCACCGGTCGGCGGCTTCCTTCTGGCGGTATCGATGCATTCCCTTCACAATCTGCTCGCTGTCTCGAGCAATGTCATCCTCTTAGGTGCAAGCTTCCTCCTGGATTGGATGGGGGTAGTAGCGCTCCTGATCCTTGTCTACCGGCTGATGGCCGAGGAAAACGGCATCATGAAAAAATACCTTGAGATCGGGAAGAGCGTCGTGTAGGGAAAGTGTGTGCCTCTATGT
>CAIYYO010000091.1 GCA_903930485.1 Methanobacteriota archaeon | reverse complement strand
TTTCAAATTTCCAAGCTTTCAATTAAATAAATGATGATAAAAAGAATGAATATTATTAATAATAACAAAAAAAGCTAATTAAAGCTTCAATTAATTAAAAAATCAAATAAAAATACCATAATTACAATTTAAAGAGAAACTAAGTCTTATCATAAGTTTCTAAACTATCTATGAGCTTTAATCTCCTATATGAGCTTTAATTTATCTCCTAGGCCTATCTAGAACGCCTTTCCTTGAAGCTTTTTTGTAATATAATACTTTATTATTTATACCGGGGTTGCCTAAATTAATAACGTGCTTTTTATTCATTTTAGAAGCTTTTAGAGGAGTTATTTGAACAATAAAATAAAATATTTGTCGTTATTTGTTCAAAAAGGGATTTGATCGGTAAATAAAATAGCAGCAAATCGTAAATGAGAGTATTAATGTTCGGTTGGGAGTTTCCTCCGTTCAACACGGGCGGCTTAGGCACAGCCTGCTACGGCCTTACTAAAGGCTTAAGCAGACAGGGGGTAGACATAACTCTCATATTGCCCAGGATAGGCGAGGCAGCCGATTCAGCCTATATGCGCATCCTGTCCGCCAATCTCGACAAGAGGATAAAGATCCGTCCCGTGAACTCCATCCTGAAGCCTTATGTCTCATCCGAGTCATATATGCACGATTTTGTCCGGATGCTTTCCAACGATAAGGGCGATACCGAGAAAGGCCTGCCTGCGTTGCGGAAGAAGATAGACCGTAATAATAAGCTGGACCTCTCGACCTTGAACATAAAGAAAGGCTTGTACGGCTCCGACCTGTTCCATGAAGTTTACAGATACTCCAAGGAGGCGGCAAGGATAGCATCTGAGGAGGATTTCGACGTAATCCATTGTCACGACTGGCTGACTTATCCCGCAGGCATCGAGGCTAAGCGAGTGGCGGATGCTAGGGGTATGAAGGCGCCGCTTATCGCTCACGTCCATGCGACCGAGCATGACCGCACTGGCGGAAACCCGAACGACTACGTGCATCACCTGGAGAGCGAGGGCATGCGCCGGGCCACCTACGTCGTCACGGTCAGCAACTACACGAAGAACATGGTGCTCCAGCACTACAGCGTCGACCCCAAGAAGATATGCGTTGTGCATAATTCCATCGACGTCGACGATTCGCCAGCCTGCAATGAATCCTTCGAGATAAAGAAGCATCATCCGACCGTTCTATTCCTGGGCAGGATGACGATACAGAAAGGCCCTGATCATTTCCTTGCCATAGCTAAAAAGATTTCCGACGTCGACCCGAACGTCAGGTTCGTCATGGCCGGCGGCGGGGACATGTTCACGAGGGTCGTCGAAGAGGCTGCGGCGTTGGGCATCGGCGATAAAGTGTTGTTCACTGATTACGTCACGGGCATGGACGTCGACAGGGCCTACAGGATGGCCGACGTATACGTCATGTCTTCAGTTTCCGAGCCTTTCGGCTTGACCGTTCTGGAGGCCATGAAGAACGGAACCCCTGTCGTCGTATCAAAGCAGTCCGGCGTATCCGAGGTCATTAGGAACTGCCTGACGGCGGATTTCTGGGACAGGGACGAGATGGCAAACAAGATACTGGCGGTCCTGCACTACCCCGAGCTCAAGCAATGCCTGTCCGACGAGGGCATGAGCGAGGTGCGGTCTCTTTCATGGGACCAGCCTGCGAGGAAATGCATGGACATCTACGATAAAGCGGTTCACGAGGCAAAAGAATGGTAGCAGTGTGTTTTTATTTCCAGGTGCATCAGCCCTACAGGATGAGGAAGTATCCGGTCTTCGATATCGGCAAGAACAGCCACTACTTCGACAACGAAAAGAACTACGCGATAATGCGGAAAGTCGCGGACAAATGCTATCTCCCTGCGAACCAGGCAGTAATGGATATGATCAAATCTACTGGCGGCAGGTTTAAGGCGAGCTACAGCATAAGCGGCGTTGCGCTGGATCAGTTCGAGGAATACTGTCCCGAGGTTTTGGAGAGTTTCCAGAGGCTTGTCGAGACCGGCTGCGTGGAGATACTGGACGAAACGTATTATCACTCGATGGCTTTCCTTTACTCGCGCAAGGAATTCAGGAGGCAGGTCGCGCTCCACAGGAAGAAAGTCAAGGAACTATTCGGATGCAAGCCTGAAGTCTTCAGGAATACCGAGCTCGTCTACAACAACCAGCTGGCTCACACGGTCGAGGAGATGGGTTACAAAGGAGTTATCGCGGAAGGCGCGGACCGCGTCCTTGGGTGGAGGAGCCCGAATTTCCTGTACCGGCCGAAGGGAACGACCGGCCTAAAGCTCTTGCTCAAGAATTACAAATTATCCGACGACATAGCCTTCAGGTTCTCCGAGAGGAGCTGGAAGGAATGGCCGCTTACGGCAGACAAGTTCGCTGTATGGGTGAACGCCATCAACGGCAACGGAACCAACGTGGATTTGTTCATGGATTACGAGACGTTCGGCGAGCACCAGTGGGAGTCGACGGGGATATTCAATTTCATACGCTACCTGCCCGGTGAGATATTAAAGAACCCGGACAACTGCTTCCAGACCCCGAGCGAAGTCGTTGCCTCCTACGAGCCCGTTGCGGAACTGGACGTGCCGCACATCGTCTCATGGGCCGACGTGGAAAGGGACCTCTCCGCGTGGCTTGGAAACAGCATGCAGAAGAGCTCGGCGGAAAACCTTTACAAACTAGAAGATGCGGTAATGAGCACAAAAGACAAGAACCTGATAGAGGACTGGCGCAGGTTACAAACGGCCGACCATTTGTACTACATGTGCACGAAATGGTTCAACGACGGGGACGTGCACAAGTATTTCAACGTTTACGACAGACCCCACGACTCGTTCATAGCATTCATGAACGTCTTGACGGATTTCAGGATAAGGCTCAAGAAGGCGTTCGAAGCCAACCCGGCGCTCATGCAGGGAGCAACGCCGGTCTTTAATTAATTTTTTTCAAAAAACATCGAGGAAAAAAAATGAAAGGAGGAAAGAATCCCAAGGGGAAGAAAAACAAAATGAAAAACTGCGAATATCTGAAGGATGTGCCCCCGGAGAAGGCTTTCTGGGTGAGCAACGGATGGGTTATAAG
>CAIYYO010000090.1 GCA_903930485.1 Methanobacteriota archaeon | reverse complement strand
GATACGAGAACTGGAGAAGAGGGCGGCAGGTTAAATGATTTGAAACCAATAGATTATATGGTGGTCAGTCATGGCTTATGAAAAATTCGTGAAAAAGGTCCCGGGGAAAAACGCGGGCGACATATTCATCTACGCCCTGAGCACCTGCGGCTGGTGCAAGAAAACAAAGAACCTTCTGAGCAGTTTAGGGCTCGAATACAGCTTCGTCGACGTAGACCAGCTCTCCGGTCTCGCAAAAGAGGAGGCTGCGGCCGAGATGACCAAATACAATCCCAACGGCTCCTTCCCGACGATAATCCTGAACAAAAAAGAATGCATCGTCGGCTTCCAGGAAGACAGACTACGGGAGGTTGCGAAAGATGGCAGATGATGTAACGGATGCGGACGTCGAGTCGCTGTATCTCAAACTGAAAAAGGATGCCGAGGCATTCGGATACCGTCTGGGTCCGGACGACGAGTTCGTCAAAGACCTCGTAAGAGGCTTATTGACCAACGAGAAAAGATACGGCTATCAGGCCTGCCCGTGCCGTCTAGCATCCGGGAAAAAAAGCGAAGACCGGGACATGATATGCCCCTGCGACTACAGGGACCCGGACCTGAACGCCTACGGCCAATGCTACTGCGGGCTATACGTTTCAGAAGAGATCTCTTCCGGGAGAAAAAAACCCGGCTCAATCCCGGAAAGCAGGCCGCGGCCCGAGGAAAGGCTCCCGGCTGAAGTCCCGGCCAGGGAAAATCCCGCGACAGGCCTGACTGTCTGGAAATGCAAAGTCTGCGGCTATCTCTGCGCAAGAGAGCAAGCGCCGGACATCTGCCCGATATGCAAGGCGAAGAAGGAAAGATTCGAACGATTCTATCTCGAAGCCGTCTCCGCGGAGGAACCGCCGTTATGGTTTTGCAGGGTGTGCGGATACTTGTGCGCGAGAAAAGAACCGCCCGATCTTTGCCCGATATGCAAGGTAGGCAGGGAGCGGTTCGCAAGACTGCATTTCAACAGATAAGGGGCCATTTTTTAGCGCGCGTTTTCAAATACTAATATCCAAAAAAAATGAAGAAAGTAGGCTCAGCCCTTATCTGTTTAATAATCCTTTGCCTTGCCTTAACATGTTCTGCTAGCCCCTACTGTTCTTCTACCGCCCAGGGCTCTTATAACGAGTACATCTCGAAGGTCAAGCTCAACTCCGCCGAGAAGGCGTCTACGGGAAACATATATTCAGACTATACTGGGAGTGTTCTTACGACCTTGACGCCAGGGCACAGCTACGTCCTCTACGTGAGCGGATGGACGCGCAGTACCTACACCGAGGTCATAAAGGCGTGGATCGATTACAACCACGACAACGACTTTGAAGACTCAGGAGAGGAGATAGACCTCGGCCCCCATACGTTTAGCGGGGATTCAACTTTCTCGAAGCTCTTCATCGTACCTGTAGACGCCGTCCATGGAAATACCCGGATGCGGGTCTCGTTGAAATATGGCGCAAATCCCGGCCCCTGCGAGGACTACATGTTCGGAGAAGTCGAGGACTACACCATCGCCCTCGGTGACCAGACAACGACGACTACGTCGACGACCACAACGTCTTCCAGTGTTTCTAGCACGAGCACTTCGACAACGTCGACGGCCCCTCCAGGTTCATCAACCACGTCGACCACCGCTCAATTCACATCGACGACATTGGGAACGACTACGACAACGTCTTCCTCGACTACGTCGACGATGCAAAACTACTGCCCTGCGACGGGCCTGTCGCAGTACGAGTTCATCCGGGAAGTAGCCCTCAACACCGGCAACCGGAGCTCTGCAGCAGGAAACTATTCAGACTATACTGGCACTCCATTCACGCAACTGGAAACAGGCGGGAACTACACCGTTTACGTCACGGTCCGGACCGACGGCCTAGGCACATACCAGGAGGATGTGCGGGCATGGATAGACTACGACTCAGACCGCGTCTACAACGATCCGTCGGAAAGCATCGACCTGGGCGGATACAACGTCGACCTGGACCACACATTCTCGGCCTCGTTCACCGTCCCGGAAAACGCCGTCACGGGCACCACCAGGATGAGGATATTTCTCAGATACAACCAGATACCGGAGCCATGCGATCATTCCACAGACGGGGAAGCAGAAGACTACAGCGTGTCGATCCACTCGGCCGGCGAGGCATCGACTACTTCAACTACGACGTCGACGAGCACGAGCCAGCCCGTTTTGTCTACGACGTCGACCACTCCACTGGCATCTGCGACACGAAACCTTCCGTCAACCCTTAATCCGGGTTCGAATTACACGGTGACGCTCTCGCTCAAATACTCAGAGCCCGTCTGGGGCGCGGGCCTAAAGGAAAATTTTCCGCAGGATTGGAACGTGTCCTCGATCACTAACGGAGGAATAAGCGTGAACGCCTCCAGGATCGAATGGATATTCTTTAACCAAGTCGCTCTCACGAATACGACGGTTTCATACTCAATAATGGTCCCGGAAAACGCCTCGGGCCAGTATACATTCAACGGCACCCTGCTGCTGTCGTCTAACGCATCCGACATGATCCCGGTCCAGGTAAGCGGCACAGGGACGGTCAACATAGGCGCTGGATGCGCTCTGGAAGGAGATTACCCGCCGTGCGGCAATGTCACGGTTTCAGAAATAATAAACTTGATAACCGACTGGGCCAACGGCAATGCAAGCGTCTCAGAGGTCCTGGATCTGATAACTGCATGGGCAACGGGGTGAAGCACTTCCGGAATTTAACGAAGTCATGACCAATGGGAGTGATTCGTGTGGAGAAACCATTAAGGTTTCGAAACCGTTAAATTCCGGTCAGTTTCCCTTGGATACTTGGAGGGGTTGGATTATAATGCAACGTTCCCTAAGGGAATAATCCAAAGTCGTGAGGAACAACTATCGTTTCATTTATTTAGCTCTTTTCAATAAGATTGTATTCAAAATCAAGCCAAAAACAGCAACCGCCGTTATCAGATAATTATAGGTTAAAACATCATTCTGGATGCTGTGTTTAAGATTCAGGATCATGTTTATCAAGCTATAAACGCCGGCTCCTAGCCAAAAGCTTATTCCATATCTATACATCTCCTTATTCATTTGTTTTACCCCCTTTTTCTTTTAAGTAGATACACAGATATAGTTAGAAAGATTACTGAAAATCCAAACATAATCCAATCGTATGAAACTGCATTCTGATTTTCAACAATTTTCCAGATATTTATTAAGCTCATCAGGGCGATTCCGGTCCATAAACCGATGGCCCAATCTATTTGATTTTGCTTTAACATTTTATTCAGTTCAGATTCATTTGATCATCCTTTATCACATCGAACCAGTCTGTGAATAACAAATCCTGTAAAGAGGTTTATAAGGATTATTAGAAAGATTGGATTAAATAAATCTTTTGGCACCCGAGCGAATGAAACTAACCCTCCTTTTTCTTTTTCTCCTGTTTTTTAAAGAGCCGGCGGATATGGAAGGCGTAATTCAGCCATATGACCGTAAGTCCCGCAACCAGTATTGCCTGCCGCGAGAAAGGGATCTGGTCGATGAACTCCGACAGCCCCTCGATTATCTTCTCAAAGCCCGACTTTTCGGGCATTTTGTACAAGCTCAGGGTCACGTTCTGAGGGGTTTTTACTTCCACGTACACGTGGTGCTGCTGAGAAACGATCGTCGTCGACAGGTTCAGTTTTTTGCGCTGGTTGATGACCCCGTAGACCGCCTTGGTCAGGACCGCCGTTCCTTCGCAATCCGTCCTGCCTTTGTCTATCACTTCCTGAGGCGTCTCCCAGTAATCGAAATTGCCCCAGACGTCGAAGTCGGACGCATATTTAATCCTCCCGCCGATGAACCAGTCAGGCGTCTCGCCCGATCTCTGGACCGCGTCCGCGTACTCGTAGACGCCCGGAGTAAGGACCCCTGCGAGCTTATCTTCCCCCATGAACTGCCGGTTCACCTGTTCGATCGCGAGAGGAACGTTCGGGAACAGGACTACCAGGAAAAACGCTACGGACAGGGACATCGCAATAAGACCTTCCCGGGCTACGGACCTGTAAGTGCTCTTTTTATCTGTCACGGCATTCTTAGAATTAGCACGGCTTCGTTAAAATACTCTATCAAAGCTGGAGCCTCTTTTTCTTCCCGAGTAATGCGTCGATGGTTTTCTTCGTGTAGGAATCTATCTGCATTTCCAGTGCCTGCTCGATGGTGACCCATACGTATTCCTGTCCTTCGGAGTTCAGGACGACGTTATTGGAACGCGTTTTGCACGCATAGTCGAGGAAGATGAAATGCCTCCTCTTCCAGAACGCCTTATCGTATATGAATTCCTGGACGCAAAGGAACTCTATGTCGTAGATGTCGAGATCAGTTTCCTCTTTTATCTCCCGGCGCAGCGCCTCTTCGATGGT
>CAIYYO010000089.1 GCA_903930485.1 Methanobacteriota archaeon | reverse complement strand
ACGACATTCGGTTTGTGTTTTTCATTTTCTCTTTTAATCCGGCTGCTCGGCCCCTCCGGCATCCTTATGTATCTGGACGTTTTGGGCCTGATAGCCTTCTGCGCTTAAAGTCACGTCGAACAACAATGCGTCCTGCGTCCTGTAGTATATGCTGTTTGGATTTTCGCCGTAATGGTCTTTCTTTTTCACGTTGTCAAAATGTATCGTCCGCGTTTCCCCGGCCTTGAGCACGAGACCTGTCAAGTCTTTTATGTATCCTTCTTCTTGAGATTTAACGGGCCCGGTTATGGTATAATATATGGAAAAGCCGGTTATATCTTTTCCTGCGATGTTTTGCAGGGTTATCTCAAGATGGTCTGCTGCGTCTTTCTTTGCCTCAGTGTCATAGTTGTTTTCAACTATGGCCTGGGTTATCTTGTATCCCGATGAGCCTGTACTGATTGACGGCTTTTCGGCGTAAACAGGGTCCTTGTCTGTTTTATCGTCTATCCCGTCCCCGTCTGTGTCGGGATTGAAAGGATCCGTTCCTAGGACTTTTTCCGCCTTGTCAGGAATGCCGTCTCCGTCGCCGTCTCCTGGAGTCGGAGTATACTGATTGCCCTGAGTAGTTGTCGTCGTCTGAATCGATGGTACTGAGGTAGTGGTCTTTTCACCTGTAGCAACTGTCGTAGTCGTATCCTCTGACGTACTCGTTTCCCGGGTAGTCGAAGGTATGGTCGTATCCAAAACCGCTTGCGTTGTCGTCGACTCCTCATTTTGTGTCGGCTGAGTCGTCTGCTGCCCTGTTTTATCCGATGTGCAGCCGGCAAGAAGCGCCGTAACCGTTAATAGTGCGGCTAATACTCCAAAACCTCTTCTATTGTTTTTTGTTTTCATTTTATTTCTCCTCCTAATAATGTGTCCCGTTTGTTGATAGCGTAATAGCATAGCGCCAGGCCCGCTGTGAGGAACCCGGTAATCCAGACCCCCTCGAGCCATGTCCGGCCCATGATATAATCCAATGGCTTTTCGTTGTATTCGTCCTTTATGCCCAGCAAGGCAAAACTCAAGCGCTCATAGTGCTTTGTTATCGAGCTTTCCTCTATCGTGTTCCTGACCGCTTCGTAGCCTGTAAATCGAGCCAGGACCTCTTTTTCAGAGTTCTTATCAATGTTCATCGACTTGAAGAAGCCCCCTGGTATCTGGTTGTCTGGGTCCATGGTATCCCCTATTTGCGGGAGTATCATCACTATGAGCAGCCAGATCACAAGGCTTAATATCAGGCTATTTGCCTGATTTTTCATCGACAGCGAAAGGAACGCGGTAAGAGAATAGAAGATCATGACGTAGAGAAGCGAAAAGAAAAGCACGATCAGGACCTTTTCTAATTCGATTCCGTTCAGGTTCGCGCTTCCGATGTAGGATAAGCTGAAAAATACAAGTACCCCGACCAGCGCAAGCACAGTGGATAACATCATTGCGTTCCCGAGGATCTTCCCGGATATGATGTCACATGCCTTAATCGGCCGTGTCAGGACGAGTTGCAATGTCCTTTGATTCTTTTCCTTCACTATGCTGGAATAACCGAGGAGTATTCCGATGATTGCTCCTATCATTTCCAGATAGTCCACGAGGCCCCGTAGGAGCTTCAACGGATAGAATTGCGGAGGAACCCCCGGAGCTTTCCCCATGTCTGCGAGTATCTTAACCGAGTCCCGGTATTCGATGACAGCCGCCTGGAACTGAAGGGAAGCGACAATTATCGAGACTGCGCTCAGGATAAATAAGAATAGAAGGACCGTGATAAAGAGGCCGCTTTTCAATGCGTCTCTGTATTCCTTTCCGGCAATGGTAAGCGCCGCTTGCATCGAGTCAGGCATAGATATCACCGTCCACGGCGTTGAATCTTTTTATCGCCGCAAAGCAGCTGGCAAACCACACCAAAGCGAAGAGAATGATACTGAATATGTTGAACGAATATGCATTGACGTTGTTCGAGATGCCTTCCCTTTTTCCCCCGGTTTCCAGGAGGCTTCCTGCAATCTCTTTATATTGCTCTGACAGCGAGAAAGGCTTTACAGCGCCGCTTATGCTGCTAAGCAGATCGCTATGCGGGCTCTTGGTCTGATCGGTCACGGGATTAAGCGCGTTCGTCGGAAGGAGGGCGGATGTCAGCTGGGGCAGGACAATAGCTATCGTCAGCCATATTACTACGGGTATGAGGAGCGAAGTTTCTTCGTTTTTCAGGATAAGAGCAAAGAATAGGCCCATGAATGCAAAGCCCGCCATGTAGAGTAATGACAGGCCATAGAAGACCGTAAAGAGGTAGAAGTCCGCACTAGTGAGGCTGTTTCCCGCCAGCATTGCAGAAGCAATAAGTCCTAATGCATAGGCAAAAAGCATTGCAAGGAATAGAACACATATTACCCCCGTCATCTTCCCAAGAAGATAATCGGACCTGCGTATGGGACGCGACAGGACGAGTTTTGTGACTGCGGCCTTTCTGTCCCGCATGCCTGAGCTATAGCCTGTGGTCACTGAAAGAAGCGCACCGATCATCACGACGTATATCATCATGTTCTTATGGATGGCAAGGGGCATCGCATTAGCAAAAGGATCGGCGGGTATGCTTTTTCCTTCGGATTGCAATTTCTCGACAGATGCCTTGTAAACCTGTTTCACGGTCTCCTGGGCAGACCATCCGATATATGCAGAGGCCAGAGCCATCAAGAGGAAGACAGAAAGCATGAGAACGATCGTTCCTTCGCGGGTCAATGAGGTGATCTCGTTCTGTGCTATTGCGAGGATTCTTTGTTTCATATGTTCAGCCCTTTTCCTGGATGGATAAATAGATATCCTCAAGGGAATTTTCGTCTTTGAAACGCTTCAGCGTCTCATCCAGAGAGTCGTTATAGATCAGACGCCCGCGACTAAGTATTCCGATGATAGAACAGGTTTTTGCGACCTCTGACAGAAGATGTGTGTTCATAAAGATAGTCATGCCCATTTCGCTGTTAAGCTTCAGTATTATCTCCCTGAGCTGTTTGACGCCGGTAGGATCCAGGCCGCTTGTCGGCTCGTCAAGGAAGAGCACTTCGGGCTTGTGGAGTATCGCCTGCGCTATCCCTACCCTCTGTTTCATGCCTTTGGAGCATGCTCCCATCTTCTTGTTCTGATAGTCTGAGGCGTTAAGGTAGTCGAGGACTTCCTCGATTCTTGCCTCGGGCCTGCCTATGCCGGAAAGCTTCGCAAAGTACATGAGGTTTTCCCTAGCTGTGAGGTTCGCGTAGAACTGGACGTTCTCCGGAAGGTATCCGATCCTTTTCCTTACCTCTGAGCCCTGGTGTGATACGTCGTATCCGGCGACTCTGGCAGTACCGCAAGTCGGGGCAAGGAGCGTTGTCAGCATATTCACTGTTGTAGTCTTGCCTGCCCCGTTGTGGCCGAGGAAACCGAATATCTCCCCCTTCTTTATAACTAGGTCCAGGTCCGAGACCGCCGCAATCTCCCCATAGCGTTTAGTCAAGGAAAAAATAGACACTGCGGCGTCATCTATCCTTTTGTCAGGCGTCATTTCATTATT
>CAIYYO010000088.1 GCA_903930485.1 Methanobacteriota archaeon | reverse complement strand
GTCCCCAAAAGGCGACGCTCAGGTAGAGGTCGCCGCAGGCCGGATAGAGCCCTGCGTCGTGACCAGGATCCGGACGGATTACGGCATGGTCCCGTTCTTCGAAGACCTTGAGGAAAAAAATCCTGTCGAGGAAAGGGACGGCAGAACGGTCATCAATTACGACCTCTTCAATGCGGTCGGGCGCATCCTTTCCGGCCATCTCGAGAGCCTCGACCCGGACGAAAAAAGGATGCTTGCCTCCATCCCGATCGTCGACGTATACGAAAAAATGCTGTTGGACGCGATAAGGGGCACGCCGGAAGGCGGCTATCTGAAGCCTGCGCCTCTATGGCCCGAGGGGAAGAGATTCGCGCTGTGCCTGACGCACGACGTGGACGAGATAAGAAAGACATACCAGTATCTCACGCGGCCCGCGTTCCATGCGAAGAGGGGGGAATTTTCCAGGGCTCTTGCGCACGCAGGCTCGCTTTTATCCGACTCGTTGACCGGGAACAAGCCTTATTGGACTTTCGAAGGCATGATGGCCCTGGAAGAAAAACTGGGCGTCAGGTCGACGTTCTATTTCCTGCAGGAAGACGGCCGGGTCGAGCTCAGCAAGCCCGGGACCTTCAAGCTCTATGCGCGCAGATATAGTTTCGATGAACCAGGGGTAACCCGGATAATGAAGGAACTACATAACGGAGGCTGGGAAGTCGGGCTCCATGGCTCATACTATTCATACAAAAGCGCGGAGAAATTGTCGGACGAGAAAAAGGAGCTAGAGTCGGCCCTTGGGTCAAAGGTTACGGGGACGAGGCAGCATCACCTCAATCTGAATATTCCCGATACCTGGAGATACCAGGCAGAGGCCGGCCTAGAATACGACGCTTCGCTCGGCTTCAAGGACGACGCAGGATTCAGGTGGGGGACATGCTTCCCGTTCCATCCATTCGACGCCTCGAACCGGGCTGCATTGCCGTTGCTGGAAATGCCGCTTGTCTTAATGGACACCACATTCTTCGCGGGCAAAAAAGACCCATGGGAAAAGATGGTCAGGCTCGTAAGCGAGGTGGAGAGGCAGGGCGGCCTTTTGACGGTGCTGTTCCATCACGCCGTTTTCAACGAGAGAGAATACCCCGGCTGGCCGGAGACCTATGAAAGGCTGATAAACCTGTGCAAGGAAAAGAACGCATGGATAGCAAGGGGCGAGGACGTGAACAAATGGTGGAGGTCAAGATAAAAATGTCAATGAGCTTGGAGGTCTGCACGGACGGGAAGGAATGGGATAGACTATTGGAATCAGCGATTCAAGGCAGCATCTTCCATAAATGGGATTTTCTCCAGATCATGGGGAAGCACAGCCTGAAACGGATCGCGGGCAGGGAACTGAAGGCAAGGCTTTACCCGCTCGTAGCCTACAAAGGCGATGAGCCTGTCGGTTTATATCCCTTCTATGTTTATGACTTCTTTTCCGTCAAGTTCGTAAGCTCGCCTCCGGAGCATGTAGAGTCTCTGTACCTCGGTCCGGTCTTGCTGGACACAGATCAGACGAAGCCCGGCAAGAAAGAGAAAAATCTCATAGACCTGCAAAAAGAAGCCGATCACTTTATCCATAAGAACATAAAGCCTGTGGCGACCGTTTTGAACATACATCCCGGGATTTCCGATTCAAGGCCTTTCAAGTGGACTGGTCATGCCGTCGAGCCAAGGCACGGCTACCTGCTGGACATGGCTTCCGGAACAGACGCAGTATGGAAAGGCCTGCACACGGGTCTCCGGAGAAAGATAAGTAAAGCCCTTGGAGACGGCATATCCGTGGAAGAAGGCGCTGCCCGGGACCTGGCATCGATACATCAGTCCCTAGCACAGAGACGGGCTGAACAGGGAATGGCCATGACCAGCTCTCTTGATTATTTACAGGACGTTTGCAAGACGTTTGGCGGCAACGTCGACATAAGGATAGCAAGCAAGGACGGAAAATACCTCGGCGGGATCGTTAACCTGTTATACAAAGACACGGCCCACTCATGGGTGGGATCGGCAAAGACTTCTAACGAAACAGGCGCGAACGAACTCATTAACTGGGAAAGCATGAAATATGCATGCGAAAAAAAATACCTGTATTATGCGATAATGGGGGCAGACAGCCCGAATCTTTACCCCTTCAAGGCCCAATACAACGGCAGGCTCATCACCAATCTTTCCTGCAGAAAGTACCAGCCCGGTTTTTT
The DNA here is from genome assembly GCA_903930485.1 of Methanobacteriota archaeon. Taxonomy (GTDB): domain Archaea; phylum Altiarchaeota; class Altiarchaeia; order IMC4; family QMZM01; genus CAIYYO01. The sequence goes on along the minus strand of CAIYYO010000088.1, from coordinate 1,235 downwards.
GAAGGTGGTCGAGACGGCCTATAAGGCTTTCAAAAGGGACTGAAAAGTGGACATCAAAATAGCTACAGAGGAAGACAAGGAATTGTGGGATTCCCTTGTGGAGAAATCGACTCACAGCACGATATTCCATAGCTGGGATTTCTTGAAGATCATCGAAAAGCACACCGGGACTAGACTGTATCCGCTGATCGGGCTGAACGGAACGACGCCTATCGGCATATATCCCTTGTTTTACGAGAGGAAGCTTTTTTTGAGGATGGTCTACTCCCCTCCGCCTCATGTGGCCGTACTGCATCTTGGCCCGGCTTTCGTATACGATAGCACTGTCAAGCAGAGCAGAAAAGAGTCTTTGTTCATAGATTTCCAGGAGAAGGTGGATGAATTCATATCATCCGAGCTTCACGCGCATTATGTCATGATACGCACCTCCCCGGGGCTTACGGACGCGAGGCCGCTTAAATGGGCCGGCTACGACGTCTCACTGAGGTACAGCTACTCCGTAGACCTCTCGAATGGGATGGAAGCGGTATGGAAGAATCTCGACAAGAAGTTCAAGCACAGCATAGAGAAGGCAAAAGAGGCAGGGGTGTCGGTCGAGGAAGGATCCGTGGAAGAACTTGAAAAGATATACGAACTGCTTACAGAGCGCTACGAAGAGCAGGACAAGGTAGTCACCGTCCCAAAGGAGTACCTGCTTGAGGTATACAACCTATTCAAGAGCAGCATGAAGGTATTCGTGGCAAGATACGAAGGAGAAATAAAGACCGGCGTCATAGATTTCTGCTATAAAGGGAAGACTCTGACCTGGATGGGGAACCCGAAGACAAATCTGAACAAGATATACCCGAACGATCTCCTGTTCTGGAAGGTGCTGGAAAAGGAGTACGATAACGGCTCTAAACGGTACGAGGTAATGGGAGCCGCAGGGATCGAAAGACTGCACGGCTATTACGCCAACTACAACCCCTCGCTGCTCGTAAACTACTCGGCGGTCAGATACAATTCCATTATCGCAAAGGCGGCTGAAAAGGCGTATACGAATATAATCAAACCAGTCAGGGTCAAAACAAGCCTTATGCTGGGCCGGAGGAGGGAGTAATGGAATTAAAGAAGGCATCTGAGGAAGATAAGGAACTATGGAACCAGCTCGTCGACAGATCGGCTCACTCGACTTTGTTCCACAGGTGGGAATTCCTGAAGATAGTGGAAAAACATACCGGTTCCAAGCTCTACCC
>CAIYYO010000087.1 GCA_903930485.1 Methanobacteriota archaeon | reverse complement strand
GAGGTTGAAATTATTAAATGCACTATGTGGCCCTACAGGGCCACCCCTTCTTTCTTTGGGGGTGAAGCCGCTTTCTTTCTTCGAGAAGAGAGAAAGGGGCTCGCCGAGGTTGAGATTTGAACTCAAGCTTCCCTTGCGAGAAACAAGCTTTCCAGGCTTGCGCATTAAACCAGGCTCTGCCACCTCGGCGTGGTGAGTTTATCTTATTGGTATTTCGGGTTTTAATGTGTGTTTTACTGTGTTGTGTTTATTTATCTAGCTTCACACAATAGTTTATCTGGTTAAAATGGGCCCCAAGATGCTTCGCGGCAGGTTTAAAGGCGGCATCGATCCCGCGCTTTTGGAGTTTTCAAGCTCTCTCGGCACCGACAAGGAGATGTTTTTCGAAGACGTCTGGGGCAGCAAGGCGCATGTCCTGATGCTCGCCAAGCAGGGGATCATATCCAAAGACGACGCCTCCAAGATACTCTCTGCGCTTGAGGCAGTGAAGAAGGACTATTCCAGCGGCAAGTTCGTTTTAAAGCAGGAGTTCGAGGACGTTCACCTGAATGTCGAGAATTATGTGTCGCTTGAATGCGGTCCGGAGTATGGCGGCAGGATGCACACCGCGCGTTCAAGGAACGATCAGGTCTTGACCGACTCGAAAATGCATTTAAGGGGCGAACTCCTGCAGGTCCTGGGATACGTTCTGGAACTTGAAAAGTGCCTGCTCGACCTGTCAGAAAAGCATTCAGATACAATTATGCCTGGCTATACTCATATGCAGCACGCGCAGCCGATCACTTTCGGTTTCTGGGCGGGTTCCTACGCGAGCATGCTGTTCAGGGATCTTGAGAGGCTTATGAATGCCTACGATCACGTGAATCTTTGCCCTTTGGGCGCCTGTGCACTTGCCGGGACTTCCTTTCCAATAGACCGGGAGTATACTGCGAAGCTTCTGGGATTTGACGGGGTGCAGGTTAACGCCCTTGACGCCGTCAGCTCCAGAGACCACGTGTTGGAGACGCTTTCCGAGTTGTCCATCACCATGAGCAACCTATCGAAGATGGCGGAGGAGCTCGTTTTGTGGAGCAGTCATGAATTCCGTTTCATAGAATTCTCCGATTCTTTCGCGACCGGCAGCTCGATCATGCCGCAGAAGAAGAACCCCGACATGGCCGAGCTGGTCCGGGGAAAGACCGGGCTTGTATACGGCGCCCTGGTGCAGATGCTGACGGTGATGAAAGGCCTTCCAAGCGGCTATAATCGCGACATGCAGGAGGACCGTGTGATGCTGTGGCCGGCATTGAGAGACGTGAAAGGGGCCTTGATGGTGCTATCTTCAGGATTATCCCTCGTGAAGGTAAACAAGGAAGTGATGGCGTCATCGGTCTATGGCGATTATTCTACTGCGACTGAACTTGCCAACTACCTTGTCCGAGTTGAAGGGATGCCTTTCCGTAAGGCGTACGAGGTAACTGGAGGAATAGTCAAGGAGCTAATAGCCAAGGAAAAGGGCCTGGAAGATTACGAGTCGGTGAAGCAGGCTTTGAAGAGATACAACGTGAACGTCTCCTCTGGTGCGCTGTCGGAGATCCTGGACCCGAGTAAAGCGGTTTCGAGGAATAAGAGCATCGGCGGTACGGCTCCTGCCGAGGTCCGGCGGATGGTCAACGCCTTGAGGGATGCTGCGAAGGGTTTCGACGCGGACTTGGAGAAGAAGTCCGAAAAGATCGAGGCAGCTAAGAAGCTAACTGCGAAGCTGGTCAAGGAGTTTATCTGATAAAAGATTTTCCTTATTGAGCCTGAACGACGTGTTGAATCTGATCAACGCGTGGTCGTTCAACGGTTATTACTTCTTTCAGCAGTAGAAAGTTCTTCAAAGACCTTTAGCCTCTCTCTCGCAGTATTTGCAGCACAATGTCAGCGGCTCTCTTTGTAGCACAAGAAATGCGGATTTGACCGGCTCGCGTGTCTTATTGGTGACGCACTGGGGGTTGGAGCATTTCACTATGCCTATTATCTCGTTCGGAAGAACGACCTTCTCTTTTTTCACGACTTTGTAGTCCTGTATCCTGTTGATGGTCGCTTTCGGCGCTATCACTGCTATCTTGTTTATCTCGTTGGTCTTTATGTCCCGGTTTTCCACTTTGACTATGTCTTTTTTGCCGAGCATGTCGCTTGGGATGTTCATCGCTAGGCTGACCTCGTCGGAGTAGCCTTCACCTATTCCAAGTATGCGCAGGACCTCCAGGGAGCGGCCGCTGGCTATGTGGTCTATGACGACGCCGTTCTTGATGAGCTTGATCTTCATCTTCTCGTTACGCTTCTCTTCCTCCTTGGACTGGGTCTTCTCGTCGGTCATTTTCTAGAAGTCAATGCGGGATACAAGGCATAGGAGCGCCATCCTCACAGGGATACCGTTCTTTGCCTGCTGGAAATATCGCGCGTACTTAGTTCCGTCTATCTCCGTGCTTATCTCCGTCACTCTTGGGAGCGGGTGCATTATTATCGCTTCGTCTTTTAACCCTTCAAGCGCCTGCAGATCGAGCACGAAAGCGTCTTTCACCCTTTCGTATTCCTGCGGGTCAGGGAATCGCTCCTTCTGTATCCTTGTGACGTAGATGACGTCCGAGTCTTTGACGTTGAGCTTGCCGCTCTCTTTGATCTTTATGCCTTTGTCTTCGAGGTCCTTGACTATCGTTCGAGGCATCTTCAGCTCCTGTGGAGAGATAAAGCACAGGTCGACATCGTAGTTCTCAAGCGCGTTCGTCAGGGAATGCACGGTGCGACCGTATTTCAAGTCTCCGACGATGCAGATATCCAGGCCGTCGATCTTCTTGAATTCCTTTTTTATCGTGTACAAATCCAGCAGGGTCTGGGTCGGATGCTGGTTCGACCCGTCGCCGCCGTTTATCACAGGCACTTCCGAGTTCTCGGATGCAAGCCTGGCCGAACCCTCGACCGGGTTCCTTATTACGACGACGTCGGAATAACCTGACGCGATTCTCACCGTGTCGATGATTGTCTCTCCCTTTGTCTCGGAGCTTATCTCGGGGTAGTCGAAGCCTATAGTGACACCTCCCAGTTTCTTCATCGCTGCCTCAAAAGACATCCGCGTCCTCGTCGACGGCTCGAAGAACAGGTTCGCCAGGATCTTGTTCTTCATTAAGGTCGACGTCTTCTCATGATCGAGCCGTTCCTCCATTTCCACGGATTTTTTCAGGACGTAGTCGATCTCTTCGCGAGAGAAATCCTTGATGGATATGATGTGTCTTTTATCCCATTTCATCTTCGAACACCCTTTTATTATTATTGTACTTGGATTGTATTATAAAGGGATAAAATGCCATGGAACTGGGTAAGACTCTCTACGTGACCGACAGAAGGGACTGGCGCGAATGGCTTGCAAAAAACCATTCAAAAGAAAAAGAGATATGGCTCGTCTATTACCGGAAATCCTCTGACAAGCCCCGGATACTGTATAACGACGCAGTGGAAGAGGCCCTAGCCTACGGATGGATAGACAGCATACAAAAAGGAATAGACGAGGAACGATTCGCCCAGAGATTCTCTCCCCGAAGGCCGGGCACCAAGCTTTCGGAACCTAACCGGCAACGCATCCACAAACTAATCAAGGAGAAGAAAATGACGCCTGCAGGCTTGTCGGCGGTAGCTGGGGTATTTGATGAAACTGACCGCGCAGGGGAGCCTTTAACGCTTTCTCCTGATATTTTAAACGCCCTCAAGTCCGACCCTGAGGCATGGAAGAACTTCCAGAAATTGCCTGAAAGCTATAAACGGATACGCATCGCATTCATCGAAGGCCGGAGGCGGCACGGAGAGGAAATGTTTAAAAAAAGCCTAGACCATTTCGTACGGATGACTGTGAAGAATAAACGGTTCGGCATGATGAAATAAGCCGATTTTAATTCCCTGGTTTTAATAGATATACGACATGAAAACAGTGCTTGCATACTCGGGCGGCCTGGATACGTCCGTTTGCATCAAATGGCTCCAGGAACACTATAAGACCGACGTCATCACCCTAACCTTAGAGCTCGGCCAGGGAGAGAAAGACCTCAAGGAGATAGAAGACAAGGCAAAAAAAATGGGCGCGATAAAGACCTACAGTCTCGACGTCCGGGAAGAGTTCGTCAAAGATTATATCAATCCGGCGATAAAGGCTAACGCGCTCTACGAGAACAAGTATCCACTCGGTACGGCCATCGCAAGGCCGCTCATCGGGAAATACCTTGCCGAGATAGCGATGAAAGAAGGAGCCGACTCCGTCGCGCACGGCGCCACCGGGAAAGGCAACGACCAGGTACGGTTCGAGCTGACAGTCAGGGCCATGAATCCTGACCTGAAGATCCTTGCGCCCGTCAGGGAATGGGGCCTTACAAGGGATGATTCCATAAAATATGCGAAGGAGCACAGCATACCTATCCCGTCAGGCAAATCGCCTTACAGCGTCGACGAAAACCTCTGGTGCAGGAGCATTGAAGCAGGCGTGCTTGAAAACCCGATGAAGGAGCCTGCAGAAGACGCCTTCCGGTGGACCACGTCTCCTCAGGAAGCGCCGGACAAACCAACGTACGTGGAGATCGAATTCGAGAAAGGGATACCGGTCGGCCTCAACGGTAAGAGGGTGCCTGAGCTGGAATTACTCTACAAGCTGAATGAGATCTGCGGAAAGAACGGCGTAGGGCGGATAGACATGATAGAAGACCGCCTCGTAGGGATCAAGTCGCGCGAAGTCTATGAATGCCCTGCCGCGGTCGCATTGCTGGAGGCACACAGGGAACTGGAACGCCTGACCCTTACGCGGGAAGAGAACCTTTTCAAAGGGATCCTTGAGAACAAGTGGTCGCAGATGGCCTACTTCGGCCAATGGCTCGAGCCCCTGAAAGAAGACATCGACGCCTTCATGGACAAAAGCCAGGAAGTCGTATCCGGGATGATCAGACTGAAACTCTACAAAGGCGGGATGATCGTCGTCGGAAGAGAGTCGCCGAACTCGCTATACAGCCTCGCGCTCGCGACATACGACAAGAAAGACGCATTCGACCACAAGATGGCAGAAGGATTCCTCAAACTCTGGGGTCTTCCGATAGAGATGGTCGGCCGCAGAAAGATGAAGAAATAGGCCCAGACTGCTGCTTTTTTCTTTCCCGGGCCTGGTCGGCCAAGGCAAGGGCTATGCCGTTCATCTCGCCCTTGATCGCATTAAAATCCGCCTCGCTCATCTTAAGAGTATGGCCGTCGGAAGAGACGATCACGTACTCGCTAGTCTTCGGCATAAACAAAACCCTGAGGCCGAGTGCCATGTTAAAGAATATGAACACAAGAATAAATATATTCCGTCATATTTTTCTCTTCCTGCATCTTTTCTCCAGCTGGCATCCACAGCACACCGGTTTAGTCTTCCGGCAGTGTTCTTTTCCCAGCTTTACCAGTAGGGCGTGGAATTCGTTGAAAATAACGGCGTCTCGTGGCAGGTTTTTCTCGGAGTAATCTTTCAGGCCGTCGTAGTCGATCCCTTCGTCGACCAGGCCGAGGCGCGAGTAGATCCTTTTCGTGTACGCATCTGCGACGAACACTGGTTTACCTGCGGCGTAGAGCCGGATTGAGTCCGCGGTTTCCGGTCCGATGCCCCAGATAGACAGCAGTTCCTGCCTTAGTTCGTCGGTCGGCCGCGAGAACATCCGGTCCAAGTCTCCGTCGTAATTCTGGTATAAATGATTCATGAATTCCTTGAGTTTCCTTGCCTTGGCGTTGTAGTAGCCCGCGGACTTTATCAGCAGCGCCAGTTCTTTCTCGTCTATCCTGTGCAGGCCTTCAGGATTTAGAATACCTTGCTTTTTGAGGTTGGCGATCGCTCTCTCGACGTTCCTCCATGACGTCGATTGCGTGAGTATGGCGCCGATCACTACTTCAAAAGGCGTATCTCCCGGCCACCAGTGCTGCGGGCCGAACCGTGCGAGCAGGTCGTCGTGTATTTCCAGCAGGTCTTTTTTCATGTTTTAGTTCTCAGGTCTATAAGATTATTCCGAAGAATGGATAAAAAAATCAAATACCGCGCCCTAAAGGGCGCGGTATGACTTACAAAGATGGCAGTTCTAGGCATTCCTCTGAGCCCTAAAGTGGGCAGTTCTGCCATCTTTGTAATCAAACTCCCTGAGCCGAAACATTCCGGCGAAGTATCGGTCGAGGAAGCGATCAAATCCCGCAGGTCTGTGCGGAATTTCACGAATGAGCCGATCACTATTGAAGAGCTCTCTCAGCTTCTATGGGCTGCCCAGGGGATTACCGGCAAAAGCAGGGGGCGGGCTGCGCCTTCAGCCGGTGCGACTTATCCGCTCGAACTTTATGCCGTTGTCGAGAAGGTCTCAGGCCTCGATCCCGGCATTTATCACTATCTGCCTAAAGAGAATGCTCTGGAGTGTTTGATGAATGGAAACATTAGTCGCGCTCTTTCAGCAGGAGCGCTGAATCAGCCGTCGGTCAGAGACGCTGCCGTGAATCTCGTTTTTTCAGCCGTTTACGAAAGAACTACAGGAAGATACGGCGACCGAGGAATCAGATACGTTCACATCGACGTCGGCCACGCTTCTGGGAACGTTTATCTCCAGTGCCAGAGCCTCGGTCTTGGAACGGTAGCCGTCGGAGCCTTCGACGATGAGAACATAAAAGAAGCCCTGAAGCTTAGTAAAGAAGAGACTGCCCTATACATCATGCCTGTAGGGCATTTTTGATCTATACCAGTCTTATCGTGTCCAGGTTCTGGGGCGACGTCGCGTCGAATCCGAACATCTCGTTCAGGGTTGCTGCGAGGTTGGCGGATTTCTTTTCTTCGCCGTGGACTATCAGCGCCCGTTTGGGCTTGGGATGGATCTTTTTCGCGTAGCCGAGGAGTTGTCTTCTGTCCGCGTGTCCGGAGAATCCGTCGACTGTTTTGATGTTCATCTTTATCTTTAAGGCGTGGGTCCTGCCGTTTCTCTCGATTGTCATCTCGGGCAGGCCGTTTTGTATCCTTCGTCCCATTGATCCTTCTGCCTGGTATCCGACGAATGAGAGCGTGTTTTTCTCGTCTTCGGCGAAGTTTCTGAAGTACTCTACCGAAGGCCCGCCCGTCATCATCCCGGAGGTGGCGAGTATCACGCACGGCTCTTCGCTGTCTATTATCTCGCGCCTCTGTTTCGGCTTCACCTTCTCGAACGTGTCCGCGAGGAACGGGTTGTGGCCGTTGAATATGCGGTGCCTGATATGCTTTTTCAGGTATTCCGGGTAAAGGGTATGTATGGCGGTCGCTTCCCATATCATCCCGTCGAGGTAGATCGGCACGTTAAGCTCTTCGAACCTTGCGTAGTTTTCCAGGACGATCATGACCTCTTGCGCCCTTCCTACCGAGAAAACAGGTACGAGTACTTTGCCTTTGTTCTTTATCGTCTCGTTTATGTTGTTGAGAAGCATCTTTTCGGCGTCCCTTCTCGGAGGCTGTATGTCGTATCTTCCGCCGTATGTGCTCTCCATTATCAGTGTCTCGGCTCTCGGGAATTCGAAGTTTGCTGCCTCCAGGAGGCGCGTATCGCCGAATTTTATGTCTCCGCTGTACACCAGGTTGTGCAATCCTTCGCCCATGTGGAGGTGTATCATAGAGGAGCCGAGGATGTGGCCTGCGTCGTAGAGCGTTATGCGCATGTCGGGAGTTATGTCCGCGACTTCCTGGTATTCGAGCGGGATGATGTGCTTTATCATCTTTTGTATCTCTTTCGAGGAATATGGAAGCTCGTTGTCCTCTCTCTCGCCTATCTCGACTGCGTCCAGTAGGAGCAGGGTCATCAGGTCTCTCGTCGGCTCAGTGCAGTAAACAGGCCCGTCGAACCCGTACTTGTATAAGTAAGGAAGGAATCCGCTGTGGTCCAGGTGCGCGTGCGATATAATGACTGCGTCAAGCCTTTCTATCTCGAGCTTCGCGGCCCTGAAATCAGGGAACCTGTTCGTGCCCGAAGCTGCCGTGTTTATCCCGCAGTCCATCAAGATGTTGCTCTCCGGAGTCTGTAAAAGGAAACAGGACCTTCCGACCTCGCGCGCTCCGCCTAGCGGCGTAACCCTGACCCAGTCGCACTCGGAATCCGGCTTCCTATATATCTTCCTCCCGACGTCTCTCAGTATTTTTTGACGATCTTCGCTGCTGTCGTAGAGCATCTTACGGATGCCCCGGATAGTATCCGACTCGATAGGCGGTTTACGCAGAAGCTTCGGGTTCCAGTTAGTCCTCTTCGTGACCTCGTCCCTGGTTATCCCCTGCTTGCCGATTATGAGCCCAAGCTTCTCAGCCTCAATGTGTATCTCCTGAAAGTTGGGGTCGAAGTATATGCCTGATATGTTGGCATCCTTGGGAATTATCTCTTCCACTATTTTTTTCGCCTTCTCCGGATCCAGGAGCTCGCTGGCATTGGAGCGTATGATGATCCTTTTCTTTAGCAGCGTAGCTAGACTCTTGACTTCATCGTTGTGCTCTACGAAGTATGGGAGGTCGTCTGTGTAAAGGACAATCTTCGGCCCTTCAAGATCTATCTTCGATATCTTCCCTTCCGGCGCGTTCTCGTTTATGATGTGTTTGATGTCCTTAAATTCCAAGGATGCACCTCTGCTATTCGATTAAAAATTTTTATATACTCCAGACTAAAAGGTAATTTAATTCAAGACTGATTCGATGCCTAAAAACCCTATAAATTGGTATTAAAAAATAGCTCCTTTTATTTCGTCTTCTTTGGAGCGAGCTTCTTCAGGAGCTCTTCGACGTCCTCGTCCTTGTACTCCTTGAAGCCTTCCGCCGTTATCGTTACGACGTTCAACCCGTCTCCGGTTGCGCAGTCTCTTTGCAGGGTCGAAGTCATAGCCTTTAATGCGATAAGTACGTTGTCCTTTACGGGCTTGTCTTCCTGGTACTCCAGTTCCATGACGCCGTACGCGACAGGTGAACCGCTGCCGGTTGACGCCATCTTCTCCTCTATCAGACCGCCCAATGGATCCAGCGTATATACTGAAGACTTCTTTTCGAATCCTCCGACGAGTACCTGGATCATGTAAGGGTAATATTTGCTTCCCTGGAGTATGTTCGCCATCAGGTGAGAAACGGCTTTCGTCGACATCTTTTCCTTGTTGTTCATCTCGTAGAGCGCCGCCTCGGCCTGAAGCATCCTGACTATCGCTTCGGCGTCTCCGACCGAGCCCGCGATGGTCGCTCCGACGCGGTCATTTATTTTGTGTATCTTCTTCGCCCTCTTGCTGGCAATGAAGCTTCCCATTGAAGCTCGCCTGTCTGCTACGAGGACTACGCCGTCGCTGCAAGTCAAACCAATCGTGGTGGTTCCTTTAAGAACATTGGGTCCAGATTCCAAAGAAAATCGCCTCAAAAAAAATTTATTATAAACGAATAAAAATATTTAGAAACTCTATACAACCTATTGGGATTGGTTATTTAAAAAGCATTTGAAAACCCACGGCGGCGGAATGAGTTGCTTTAAAAATCGAACAACGTCTTCTGCCCCCGGCCCCAGTAATCGTCTGCCTCGTCCTTCAATGTCGGCCGGCCGTATTGCCCCCCGCCCCCGGAGACGTATTTTATCTTGTCGGCCCTGAATCTCTCGATCACTTTGCCCGCTTCCGGGTCGGCTTTTTTTATCTCTTCGATGTCTGCGTCTATCAGTATGTTTATCTCTGTCCCGAATTTTTGTATCAGGCCGTCCCATCTCTCTTTTATCTTCCTACTCGTCATGGTCCTTACCCCGGTCACGAGGGATATCACTTCTGCAAGCGGTATGATATGCACGTACTTAGGCCTCTCAGGCGGATGGCGGGGTGTATCCCATTCTGCCAGCTCGTTTATCCTGTCGACGACGCCTTTCTTTATCACGCCCCCGCCGCATTCCGGGCAGCGCCATTTAAGCCGTACAGCGTCTTCAAGCCTGAAGCGGACGAAGCATTTGCTGCACGCCGTCAAATGGTACTTCCCTTCGCGCGGGTCGAGGCCGACGTTAAGCGTAAACTTTCGGCTGTTTTTCGCTTCGATGCAGTCCGTTATCTCTTCGAACGAGGGCCCATCCATTAGCAGCCTGTTGAATTCTCTACCAAGTCTCTGAGGCCAGGGGCTGTGTGTGTCGGAATTAGACATGAATGTTAAACCCTGCAGCTCCTCTACCCTGTCTGCCATGTACGTGTCCGCCGAAAGCCCGAGCTCCATGAATTTCACGTGCTTCCTGTTGGTGCCGTAACACGCATCCAGGGAATCGTATTCCTTATAGAGCGCGGTCCAGGGAGTGAAGGCGTGCGCCGGCCCGACGAGTGCGCCACATCCTCTTGCGTGGTCGACGATCTCTTCCCCGGTCAGCCTTATGTGGGGCCGCCCTTCTCTTTCTATGTCGTTCGAGTGTTTTTTCAATTTCTCCATCAGGTCTTCTGCCGCCGAGATCTCAGGGAAGAGGATGATGTGGTGGACCCGGTGTATGTCCTCGATCTCTGTGGTGATGATGAATCTGGTTTCCGACCCGGAAGTTGAATAAATGCCTTTGCTTGTCTCCTTCAGGCACTGCTTCAGGTGGCTGAGCCATGGCGGGCATAATGCGTCTCCAGTGCCTACGATGTCCAGCCCTTTCAGTACGGCCTGCTTGGCTATCACCGGGACTTCCATGTCCGGCGAGACGCTCTTGGAGTATTTCGAGTGTATGTGGAAGTCTACGTCGTATTCCTGCATAGGTTAATACTTAGGTTTTTGAATCGATATTTAACCCGTGTATTCCCTAATTATTTTACTAAAATAGGTCAATAAAGAAGGACTGATGTAAAATGAAGATCTGTCAAAGTTGCGGGATGGATATGCGGAAATACCAGGAATTCGGAGGCGGGGACATGAGCAACAGCTACTGCGTGCACTGCACCGACGCCAAAGGAAAACTGCGGCCCAGGGAAGAGGTAAAGGACAATATGACGAAGTACTTCCTCAAATCAGGCATGTGCCAGGAAGAGGCCGTCAGAAGGGCCGAGCAGTCGATGCGCGAAGCGCCTGCCTGGAGAAAGAAATAAATTATTCTTTCTTTCGATATTTTTTTCTAATTATCTAATATAGCTCGGCGTCTCGTCCAGGAATTCCTGCTGCCTTTGAACCGTCACGCCGGTTCACGGGCGCGAGGGACTTACGCTTCGCTAGTCCCTCTGCCGAATTTATCATCTGATGTATGAAGGCGTCTCGTCCAGGAATTCCTGCTGCCTTTCCATTGCCTTCTTCTGGTCAGATAGCATCTTGCCCATCTTGTTCATCTGTTCCTCGGTCTCGCGGGCTTTTTTGACGAGCTCCGTCATGTCTAGGTCTATGTCGAGTATCTGGTTAAGGACTTTGAGGACCGCTTCGGCGGATTTCGCATCTATTATCTGGCCGTGGGTTTCGCCCATCAGGCATGCTGAGGGAATGTTTTTCATCATTCCTAGGCCGACTATCAGGCCGGCTGCGCCGAATATCGCGCCCCCGCCCCTGAAGATTACGCCGTATTTCTTGAGTTCTTCTATCTGTTCTTTTGTCGTCGCGGCCCCGAAGACCTTCGGGTTCTTGACTATTTCGCCTGTGCCGAGTCCTCCGAGCGTGAATATCCTTTTTAGGCCGAATTTCTGGCAGACTTCTATTGCCTTCTCAGAGAGCTGGTATTGGCTGTCCGGGGTGATGCCCTGAAAGTCTCCCAGGAGTAGAATGATGTCGTTCTTCTTTCCTTTCCAGTAGTACAATTCATTGTTGACAAGCTTCACTATGCCGTCTTCCCTGATGGATACCTGCGGGGGCAGATAAGGGGAATACATTTCTGCGAATTTCGTGGCCTTCAATTTGTCGGCCATATGGTCCGCCGCGAGTTTTCCAACGAGCCCTATCCCCGGCAGGCCTTCTATAAGGACTGTGTTTTTTAGCTCAGGCTTTTCCAGGATCTTTATCTCTACTGCATCCATTTTTCTTTCAGTCGTTTAATATTTCGTAAGGCAATGCTATAAATCGGCTATTTTTTTAAGCGAGTCTTTGAAAGAAGGATCCCTGCGAGCGCGCCCGCGGCGTCGGTTAGCATATCGGTTACGTCGCATACCCTGTATGGAACAAAAGATTGGTGAATCTCGTCCGAGGCCCCATAGAGTGAGGCTAAAAGGAAGGCGTAGTATGCGGCTTTGTTCCGGGTCTCTTTGATGCTCCGGAACCCGCTGAACAGGAGTATTCCGAAGATTGCGTATTCGATCGCGTGTTCGGTTTTTGTAAGGACCTCGAGCCAGAAGCCTCCGGTCACTTTTACCGGTTGAGGGGGATGAGAGAGCGAGGAGAGGTAGAATATCAGGCTGGCGTATATGATTATAAGAGTCCAGGCAATCTTCGGCCTATTCTCCAGCCAGCTTATGACTTTGTTCATCCTTCAAGCCCGTAAGGCGTATTCTTTCAGGATGTTTTCGACAGAGCTTGATACGTCTTCTACGAGGTTTTTCGCCGCCCGCCTTATCGCCTCGATCTGGTCCTGGTGGATTACGACGTTGAAATTATAGCCCTGCGTTATCGACAGCTTTCCGTTGACCCGGCCTATCCTCAGGCCTGAGGCATCGGCGAAGGTTCCCTCCATGTGGCCTGTAGCATAGTTTTCAAACACCTGCCATGGCACCACCGCTTTTTTTCCGAGGTCCTGTCGGCAGATTATGAGAGACGACATCTTCTTCTCAAGCCTTTCGTCGTATTCGTAGTCGAGCTCTACGTCGTACGTGGTTTCCCAGTCCTTATAACCTTTTTTGAATCGGAGAACGTTCATCTTTTGGATGCGAGTTCGACGTCTTCGGCGGTCACGGTTTTTCTCCCCGCGTGCTTGGACAGTACTACGGCTTCGGCCGTCAGGGTTTCGATGAGTTTTTGGGCCTTGGCCGATGCGGCCTCGACTGCGTCGTTAGAAATCCTTTCAGCGCCTGCAGACCTCATTATCCTTTCAACTGTTGCGAGGGGTAGTCCTGTCATCTTAACAACCACGTGAATTCGTGGGGGTTATTATTATTATGTTAAGAGTATAAAAACTAATGGCTGCACGTCGCAGCATGCGTGTTTTTTTCGGGCCTATTTTTTGATCGCATCGATTATTTCTTTAATCTTTCCAGCATCTTTCTCTCCGGCCGTGCCGTTCACGATGGCGTCCGCCCCGGCGTCGGTTTTTTCACGTGCGGTTCTTCCGTCCCTGATTCCTCCTCCGACGATGACGGGGATTTCGATGGCGCGTCGTACGGCGGATATCATCTCGTTCGGTATTGGTTTCTCGGCTCCCGATCCCGCTTCCAGGTATATGCATTCCATGTTGTAGTATTGGGCCGCCAGCGCGTAGCCGACGGCTTTGTCTATGTCTGCGCCGGTTATGCGGTCGAGGCTTGCGGCTTTCTCGAT
>CAIYYO010000086.1 GCA_903930485.1 Methanobacteriota archaeon | reverse complement strand
TCCCATTCGTTCTCGATGGAGCATGAGTTCTGGCCCTTTGTCTCCCATAAGCCCTCGACCCCCCTGACTTGTAATGAAACGATGCCACCGCCAGCTATTTTCTCCTTCAATAAACTCGTCAGGTCGAATGAATACGGCCCTGCCGTAGATATCTCTGTCGAGGAAGCGAGTGTCCCGGCAATATCAAATAACGGCTTGCATTCTCCGCAGTAGGGTTTAGTGCATATGTCGCCTCCCGGCAGGCATTTCACGGCTTCAGGAATCTTGTCGACCGAGTAGACTTGGACTGTCTGAGTCTTCCCGATTTCTGAGGCTTTGAGGTGTAGCGTTGCCCCGATTATCTGCGCATCCTTCGTTATCTCCGACAAATCGAATCGCATGTTGAATCGCTCGGTCGCCGGCGCGTAGAACCCGTTCGCGGTCTTGAAGCACTTGTATCCTGCAAACAGGGCCCCCTCGCTTGCGGAATAACAGCTGTAGTAGCTGTTGTCGCACTGCCCGTGCACGCCCATCAAGTAAGACTGCTCCTTCAAAACCGTGCGGAAGACTTTGGAATCGATCAAGGTCTTCGTGATGAGTCCAGTCTGGCTGCGGCCGCAGGACTTGTAATCATACAAGACTTGGATCGATAGGCCTTGGCCTTGGACCGGCGTAACTGAAAGGAGGCACTCGGCTTGCTGGCCTGGCGCCAAAGTCTCAGCGTCGCAGGATACCAATTTGCCTTCGGGTTTGGAATAGACGCTTTTGATGGATACGTTAACGTCTCCCGTGTTCTTGATGAGGATACGCAAAGTATTGGACTCGCTGAATTTGATATTTTCTGCACCGGCGACCGAGACCTCGATCTTTGGTGTCCGCGGCATAACCACCGTTATATTTTTTTCCAAAACGATTTTACCGACCCAGAACGGATCTCTTATCATTGATTCGTTAAAGGCTTCAGGGTCCATATTCCAGGTTATTGACGGGACTCGGAATCTGTAGAAATCGCAAGTCTGCAGTTGTACTCCATTATCAAAAATGATTCCGGGACTCATTCCCGCGTTGGGAAAACTTCCATACCAGTAATAAGTGCATCTTATCGGAAGGCCTGTGTTGATTTGTATCCGGCTTGTATTTTGCACTGAATAGTAATCCCCCTGCTTGATTAGGCCGTTAGTGTCCAATCCGCCGCTTAAGCTGCAAACCAAACTTCCGACAGGTATCATCGGCGTTGACGAGTCGTTTAGTGGGTTATAGTTCTCATCAGAGGGCAACCCATCGTAGTACATGCATGCTGAGATATCGTTTCGAACTTTCTTCAGGATCAATTTATAGTTACTGTCGAAATCTTCTGTCGAGTAAGGTATCTGCCATTCTCTTGGCGAGATTTTCTTTACCGCTATATTAGCTGGTATCGTCATGTCCGTGATTAGCCCGCGGTTAACCCATAAATTTTCTGCTCGTGAATCAAGTATCTCCCTCAAATCGGAAGAAAGGATGCCTGCATCCAGGTTTTTCTCTTCGGTGCCGTTTTCATCCGAAAACAGGAAAGAGCATGCGTCTCCATAGGGAAAGCTCAAACCCTTGTATTGTGGAATGCCGGTCAATCCGTCAGTGAACCCGTCCGCGCCAAGATCCTTGTAGCTAACGCAAACATCGCTTACTCCTGTTATCGTCTTATTATGATAATCCATCAGATCATTGAAGAATTTGTCCAAGTCGTCGACCCAGTATATCGGAGGCGAGTCGTCACATCCGCCACGCCACCAATACTCGCCCTTATCCACGCCTTTCACGTACTTGAATTTGTCGCCCGCGCAAACTTCGTCAGAAACCGTGATGCCGTCGGGGGTCACAAGCTTGAAGTCTTCATTCACATTCAAATCAAAGGCAAATCCTACTTGCACAGAACTGCTTAGCGGAGACATAGTATATGCATCCGACTGCGAGCATTTTCCGGTATTTCCGCCCCCCCTATAAATAGTCTCGGCTTCAAAAGGGCAATACGGATACGATCCATAATTATCCGAAGAGAAGAAACCAATGTCAAATAGGTGCTGCTCCCAATTAACGTTGATGTTAAGTGGATACATTCCAACAGTGCTTTGGAATGCGGATGAATCTAAGGGGGGGAAAACCAACAATACCACGGCTATGAACCCTATTTTTTTAAAGTATTGTAATAAAGCCATTGTTTGAACACTTCGATGATAAGGGAATCGATTCACTTGCAAGCTATCCCATATTGCCTATTAGAAATATTGCCTGAACCCCTATTTAAAGAACAAATCATCATCGGTAGACGACTTCCAGATACGGTCCGTCCCTTCCTCCCGCGTCGAAGGATATGTCCTTTTTGTCCCAGTCATTCTCTACCGTGCACGAGCTCTGACCCAGGCTCTCCCACAGGCCTTCAGCGCCCCTGATTTGTAGTGAAACGGTGCCGTCGCCAATCAATTTATCCTCTACCTGGTTCGTAACATCGAATGAATACTGACCTGCCGAAGAGACCTCTGCCGAAGAGGCAACAGTTCCGTCGAGCTCGTATAATGGTTTGCATTCGCCGCAATAGGGTTTCGTACAGATGTCGCCTCCTGGAAGGCATTTCACTGCCTCGGGTATCTTGTTCACGGAGTAGACGTTTACTGTTTGTTTTCCGCCTGATTCGGATGCCTTCAGATATAATTTTGCGCCAAGGATCTCCGCATTTTTCGGAATATCTGAGAGGTCAAACCTTAGGTTGAATCGCTCGGTCGCAGGGGCGTAGAATCCGTTCGCGGTCTTGAAGCACTTGTATCCTGCAAACAGGCTTCCCTCGCTCGCGGAATAACAGCTAAAATAACTGTTATCGCAGGCTCCGTGCACGCCCATCAGATAAGACTGTTCCTTTAGGACCGGCCGGACCGTTTTGGATTTGATCAATGTCTTGGTGACGAGGCCGACCTGGCTCTTGCCGCAGGATTTGTAATCGTAGGAGGCCTGGATCGAGAGGCCTTGCCCCTGGACCGGGGTCACCGACAGCAAACACTCGGCCTGCTGATTCGGAGCCAATTCCTGCGAGTCGCAGGAAATCAGTTTGCCTTCGGGCTTGGAATAGACGGATTTAATGGATACGTTAATGTCGCCCGTGTTCTTGACGAGAAAGCGCAGAGTGTTGGACTCGCCGAATTTGATTTTATCAGTGCCTGCGACGGAGACATCGACTTGAGGCTGGGTGGGAGAGACCACTTTTAATGTTCTATTTATCCCTTCAAAGCCGACACTGAAAAAGTCTTCCTTTGATTTATAAATTCTGTTATGGCAGACGGATGCGCAATCTAGGTCGTCTGGCGATGCGACAGATATGTTGTTCTGAATTATCGATGGAACAACAACGTAATCTCCAAGCCCTGTATCCAGATAATGTGAATCAAAATCCGAATCAATCTTAAAGGCCATACATTCAACGGTATAGACCTTATCGACCTGCAGAAATCCCGCTTTTTCTGCTTTATAGGTCGTGGCGCCTCCGCTTTTGTCTTTGATGCTGCAGACCACATTCCCGATAATATTATCCCAAGCCCCCGGTTGATAAGACGAGTTCTTTTCCAGACGGGGTTTGTAGGATATATTCACTGTAGGTATGCCTAGGACGGCTTGCGACAAATCCTTTAGAGTAATTGGGTTGCTAATCAACTTGTCTGCGAAGGCTTCCACGTCATCGACCCAGAAGATGGGTGGAGAATCTTCATGACCGCCGTCGTTCCAGAACTCGCCCCTGTCGGCGCCTTTCTCTAAAGTTAAGCTGTCGCCCACGCAAACCGTGTCGGCTATAATGGAGCCGTCGGAGCCGACAATCTTGGAATCCTCAGGAATGGAAATCTCGGCGTTAAAACCCGGGTTACCCCCTCCACTGGGAGAACCGACATAAACTGGAATCCGGTCCATGTAGGGATTAGAAGAAAGCGTTCTTGGATCATTAGGCCCATTAGCCCCGCTGCAATAAAAAGCGTCGTACCACATGTTATAGTTTCCGCCGTTTTCAAAGTCTTTTTGTATCCCCTGGCAATAATCGACATCGAACCTTGGGTCCCAGCTAGCCATATTGTTAACTCCCTCACAGCCACATATTCCCTTATAACCGTCCAAAACAACGTCTATATAGGGCATAGCGGCACGGAAATAGCTCAATTCAGTGAAGGTGTAGGAGCCTTGGAGGGCATATGCACTAGGTAAAAAAAATAGAATACTTAAAACTGCCATCAGCAGGACGTTTTTCATATAGCCATCACAGAAGATCAAAGTTTTTTATCATAAAGTACAACATGAACTATTTAGGGCACAACTATTTATACACAACTTCCAGATACGGTCCATCCCTTCCGCCTGCGTCGAACGAGACGTCTCGTTTATCCCAATCATTTTCGACCGTGCACGAGCTCTGACCCAGGCTCTCCCACAGGCCTTCAGCGCCCCTGACCTGCAGCGACACGATGCCGCCGCCGGCCAATTTATCCTTCATCGAGTTCGTAACATCGAATGAGTACTGTCCTGCCGAGGAGATTTCTACTGATGAGGCAACCGTTCCGTCAAGGTCATACAACGGTTTGCATTCCCCGCAGTATGGTTTCGTGCATATGTCTCCGCCCGGAAGGCATTTCACGACTTCTGGGATCTTGTTCACCGAGTAGACGTTGACTGCTTGTTTTCCGCCAACGTCCGACGCCTTCAGGTAAAGTTTTGCCCCCAAGACGGTTCCGTTCTTGGGAATTTCGGATAGGTCGAACCTGAGGTTGAATCGCTCGGTCGCGGGGGCAAAGAATCCGCTTGCCGTCTTGTAGCATTTGTATCCGGCGAAAAGGCTGCCCTCGCTCGCGGAATGGCAGCTGTAGTAGCTGTTGTCGCACGCCCCGTGCACGCCCATCAAATAGCTCTCCTCCTTCAAAACAGGATGGATGATCTTGGAATCGATCACTGCCTTGGTTACGAGGCCGACCTGGCTTCGGCCGCAGGCCATGTAATCGTATGAGACTTCTACCGAGAGGCCCTTGCCCGCTTCCGGAGTTACTGTGATAAGGCATTCTCCGACGTCGCCGGAATGGAGGACGCCTGAATCGCAGGAGATGAATTGACCTGCCGGCGTAGAGTGGACGCTCTTTAAGGAGACGTCAACGTTGCCGGTATTTTTTACCAGGACCCTGAGAGTGCTGGGCACCCCGGTTTTTATGTCATCCCCACCTGCGATGGAAACTTCAACGACCGGTTTGGGGGGGTCTACGACGTGTATCTTTTTATCCACGCCTATCGAACCCACCGTGAAGAAGTCGTCGACTGAATTATATCTGACGTTCTGCCCGAAATACATACGCCCCACGGTGTAGCCCCCGTAGTCGGTTATACGGTATACGATCGTAGGGAGCTTGTAGGTGTAGTAGTGATCGTCCTTGTAAAACTTGGGCTTTGTGTCGTAATCTACCGGGTCGTATCTCCCGTAATAGTAGTACATGCACTCGACGGGGTAGTTCAGGGTGAACTCTAGGTCTCCGGGCTTCATCACCTTGAATTTTTCCCCGTTTTGCACTATTGAAGAGGATTCGCTCAGGTTCGCCCCCCCGATGCTGCATACTAGGGCGCCTGTTATCTTACCTTTCGGGTTGCCGCCCGGTAAATCTTCCCATTTAGCCAAGACTTGGTATATCGGATGAGAATAGACGTCGAGACCTGTCAGAGGGTCATTGTATGTCTGCATCTGGTCGCTTCCCATCCGGTTGTCCGGGACTTCATGGTTTGAATTGTAAACAAAGCCGTCGTCGGCCATAGCTTGGGCATGATAATCCAGGAGCTTTTTGGCCACAACCTTCACGTCATCGACCCACTGCACCGGCGGCGAATCATAGAATCCCCCGTCCCACCAATATTCCCCGCTGGCCGTCCCCCTTTGGTAAGTGAACTCGTCGTATAAGCAGAGCTCGTCTCCGACAACGCTGCCGTCCGTTTTGACAAGTTGTACGTCCGCGTCAACCGTTATATCGGATACTACCCCTGTGGCGTAAGGGTCAAAGGTGAAAGGACCCGTAGCGGAGGGAGCGCAGGGTTGCATATTACGGATGTTGTCCGGACCGGCAACGCCCGGCCCAAAGGGGCATTCTCGTGCGCCGCAGAAGTTATAGAAGCACTTGTTCATACACTCTGCGGAATCATTGCTCGCCTTGGACATATCAAAGTCGATGGTCTCGGAGGAATAGTTCAGATCATTCATGAACCTGCCGCACTCGCAGATATCCTTGGCCCCGTTCTCAGTGACGCAAGCATACGGCCACCAACCACGGCCATCGCTCATGATCACGAAGGAAACCATCTCCTGAATTGAATAAGCTTGTACTGAAAAAAACAGCACACAAAACCCTAACAGAAAAAACTTTTCTTTCATTTTATTTGTATACTACCCCTAAGTAAGGATCCAATGCAATAAGGGCTATTACTGTTTAGGAATGGTAAAAACGACTATAAATACGCTAATAAAAAGATTAGAGATCATTTGTAGACGACCTCCAGATACGGCCCATCCCTTCCCCCTGCGTCGAAGGATACGTCTCGTTTATCCCAGTCGTTTTCTACCGAACATGAACTCTGGCCCTGATTCTCCCAGAGGCCTTCTGCGCCACGGATCTGCAGGGACACGATGCCGTCGCCGGCGATTTTCTCTTTCAACTGATTCGTAACGTCGAATGAATACTGTCCTGTCGAAGATAGCTCTGCTGATGAGGCAACTGTTCCGTCGATGTCGTATAATGGCTTGCATTCGCCGCAATAGGGCTTCGTGCATATGTCGCCGCCCGGCAGGCATTTCACTGCTTCAGGGATCTTGTTAACTGAGTAGACATTAATCGTCTGTTTTCCTCCGACTTCTGAGGCCTTCAGATATAATTTTGCGCCAAGAATCTCGGCATTTTTTGGAATATCTGATAAATCGAATCGCATATTGAATCGCTCGGTCGCAGGGGTGTAGAATCCGTTCGCGGTCTTAAAGCACTTGTATCCGGCGAAAAGACTGCCCTCGCTCGCTGAATAACAACTGTAGTAACTGTTATCGCACGCCCCATGCACGCCCATAAGATAAGACTGCTCCTTCAAGACCGGACGGACGACTTTGGAATCGATCAACATCTGGGTGACGAGGCCGACCTGGCTGCGGCCGCAGGACTTGTAATCGTATGAAACTTCGACAGAAAGGCCTTGGCCCTGGATTGGCGTAACCGAGAGCAGACACTCAGCCTGCTTGCTGGGCGCCAAGTTCTCAGAGTCGCAGGAGAGCAGTTTGCCTTCGGGATTGGAATAGACGGACTTGATAGAAATATCCACGTCGCCGGCATTCTTCACCAAGACACGCAAAACATTAGGCTCGCCGAATTTGAGGGCGTCGGCGCCCAAGACCGAGACCTCGACTTTTGGATCGGCGGGGGAGACGACCTTGAGGTTCTTCGAGATATTTATCGTCCCGACGCGCAATAAATCCTCTAAAGAGCAAATTTGGCGTTCGTCAGAAAATTGATAACTACCAGATCCGGTTGAAAATTCCAAACCCGGATCCATATCCATTATTGAAGGAACTTGGAGTCTCTTGAGTGTGAGTGTGTTATTAGCATATGGATTAAGATCCCACCCATATCCACGGTCTATTTTATATGAAAATCCCGGCAATCCATAAAGATAGTATGTGCATTCTACGATGTTCTGTTGATCGAGCACTATCTGCGGGACGTTTAAAACACGGTAATAGTCTCCTTCCTTGACCAGGCCGGAAATTGACGAAGAATTATCCTTAATACTGCAGACAAGTCGGCCGATTGTGCGGACGTCTCGAGAAATAGAATAAGTAAGCTCGTGAACGCCGCAGAGGAATAACGTGTTATTATCTTTTGTTATATACATGCTTGTTTGATCTTTATTATATTCATATCCAGTAAATTCTCCCCACGTCCGATATGCTGTTTTTTTAAATTGGATTGACGTAATATCCTGCAGATTCATAGCCTTAAGCAACTCTTCAGATGCTATCCCATTATCCAAATCTTTTTCGATTTTACCATTTGAATCATCCAACAAGTAATAGCAGTCCGTAGGATTAGGAGCGGGGAATTGCGTATTAAATACTGGAATTCCGGTAAGATCATCCACATATCCATCTATCGCCGAATCTTTCATTACCTCCTTCTCTTGATCTTCCGTTAGGGTCACATAACCTTCATCCGTTAAGGTTTTTTCATGGAAAGCTACCAGTCCGCTCACAAAAGATTCGACATCATCCACCCAATAAATGGACGGAGAATCATCATTTCCTCCCTCGTTCCAGTACTCTCCCTTGTTGACCCCTTTGACAACCTTCACGCTGTCTCCGACGCACACCTCGTCGTTGATTACGCTCCCGTCAGAAGAAACCAGCTTAAGGTCTCCGGGAATGGTTAAATCCGTTTCAAAGTAGTTGACCTCGACCGCCGTAACCTCGACCGCCTTAGGCTGGTAGATAGAGTCAGAACATACTTCCGTGAAACCCCAACCAGTTCTCCAAACCAACAGTGTCGCAGCCTCGAAAGGACACCGACGGACCTCCGGATCCGAATTCATGTACCAAGCATCTCCCCAACTACTAAAGCATTTCTTCAATTCGGTGATGTACACCCACGGACCCCAGCCAGCGTAATTTACAGGGTCGTAACGCACTCTTGCCTGAAGAGCTAAGGTGTTTGTAGCGAACAAAAACAAAATAGCCGTTACTGCCAAGACGTATTTTTCTCTCTTGAATCCTACGAAAATCGTTTTCATTTATTTATAGCGACGAGGAGTCAATTACTAGTTAGTCTGTCGAGTATAAATACGTCGCCATCAAAGAAAATTCGTCGCGGGATGAAACGGCCGCAAATCCACTCCACGAGTGGCCGAAATCTTGACTGGATAAGATTTTACCCATTCCAAAGCGGAAAGCAGGACCTGCAGCCCTTTGACGGGCATGATCGAGCCGGAAAAGATAGAGGCCAAGAGCCCGGAAGAAAATACTGAAAAGATCGAAGCCGGAACGGACGGGATAATAATCGAGCACAAAGGCAGGTCCGCCACCTATCTGCCGCAGGTCTAGGAGCATTCCCCGGACAAGGAGGAATTCCTAGGCAGCCCATCCGAGAAAGCCGGCCTCGCATCGGAATCTTGGAAATAAAAAGGAGCGAAGATCTCCAAATACCAAGTTCAGGCGTTCAAGGAACCGGATTATAGGTGAGGCGGCAAATAATTTCTTTTATCCCTTGTACGCGATCTCCAGATACGGCCCGTCTCTTCCTCCCGCATCGAAGGAGATGTCGCGTTTGTCCCAGTCGTTTTCTATCGAACACGAACTCTGTCCCAGGCTCTCCCACAGGCCTTCTTCACCTCTAATCTGCAACGAAACGATGCCGTCGCCTGCCAATTTTTCCTTTACTGGATTCGTAACATCGAAAGCGTACTGTCCTGCCGAAGACATCTCTGCCGAAGAGGCGAGTGTTCCAGCAATATCATATAACGGCTTGCATTCTCCGCAATACGGTTTCGTGCATATGTCGCCGCCGGGCAGGCATTTAACGACTTCAGGTATCTTGTTAACTGAGTAGATATTAATTGTTTGTTTTCCTCCGAACTCGGACGCCTTCAGATATAATTTTGCGCCAAGGATTTCCGCATTTTTCGGAACATCGGATAGATAGAACCGCAAATTGATTCTCTCGGTCGCCGGGGCGTAGAACCCGTTCGCGGTCTTATAGCACTTGTATCCTGCGAAGAGGCTTCCCTCGCTCGCTGAATAACAACTGTAATAGCTGTTATCGCATGCCCCGTGCACGCCCATGAGATAAGACTGCTCCTTCAAAATCGGGCGAAAGGTTTTGGAATCGATCAGCGTTTTTGTGACGAGTCCGGTCTGGCTGCGTCCGCAGGACTTGTAGTCGTATGAGACTTCGACCGAGAGCCCCTGGCCCTGGATTGGCGTCGCCAAAAGCAAACACTCGGCCTGCTGGCCGGGCGGCAGTGTCTGAAGGTCGCAGGAGACCAGTTTGCCCGAGGGTTTGGAATAGACGCTCTTTATGGAAACAGCGATGTCGCCGGAATTGTTGACGAGGATACGCAACGTATTCGGTTCTCCGAAATTGAGGGCATTGCCGCCGACAACTGATAACTCGACCCTAGGCTTGGCGGGGTCTATTACTTTTATCGTCTTATTGATTCCTATGCTCCCCACTTTGAAGAAGTCTTCTTTGGAGTTATACGGAATAAAGTCAATCCAACTCTGGTTATTTGAACCTTTCATTATCGTTTGACCATAATCTCCATCCATTCTAGCGTCTGGTCCAACCTCTATCAACATGGGCATCTTTATAGTCCCACTGGATGGGCTTTTATAGTAATAAAGCATGCATTCTACTACGTAAGCGTCTTTGAGATTGATTTCTCCCGGGGCCGTAACTTCATAATAACCATTGATTTTTCTAATCAAGTCACCTTTTGGGTCAACCCCATTTTCTTTGAGACTACAAACCATGCTACCTGTTAAATACATAAAATTATAAACGGGAACCCCTGTAAGCGGGTCGATAAAACCATCAGGCACCTCTTTGAAGCCAGTCATAATATGCTCAGCGTTGAATTCTTCCTCAGTCCTAGGTGTGTTTTTGTGATACTCGATTATCCTGTCTGTAAGCTTCTCGACGTCATCAACCCAGTAAATTGGCGGAGAATCCAGGTTTCCACCCTTCTCCCACCATTCGCCTTTGCTAACTCCTTTCGTCAATACGAACTTATCCCCAACACAAAGCTGATCGTCTATCACCTGGCCATCGGAAGAAACCATTTTCAAATCTTCCGGTACAGTAATGTCCAGATAAAGACCCCAGGAATAACCGTCTATTGGCTCGCTATTATCCAAATCCAAATTTCTGCATATCTGGGGATTACCGCTGTATCCGAATAAAGCTCCATATCCGAAAGGGCACTCAGATGCGCCACAAAAATTTCCCTCATTACAAGAGAAAAGTCGATTGAAGTTATTAATTTCTTCTTGGGTAGGCGTATATTGTCCATAGCCGCTTTTATAAGTATAGTAGTTATAGGGATTACATTCGTCTGGACTGTCATAATTATTTACATACTCGGAGTGAAGAAAACTTTGAGTACATTTACAGACGCCTTTGGCGCCCTTCTCAGTAACGCAAGCCCAAGGCCACCACATAGCTCCGCCCAGGGCATGGTAAAGAAAACCCCCCTCCAAAGCGGATGCAGAAGACATCAATATCAATAGACATAATCCTGTGAATGCAATTTTTACTTCCATCCTACTCAAATCAAATATTAATTTGGCAACCTATAAAAGCCTTAAAAAGTTCATTTGTAGGATAATCCTAGATAAGGTCCGTCCCTTCCTCCCGCAACGAACGAAACATCCCTCTTGTTCCAATCATTCTCTATCGAGCACGAAGTCTGCCCCAGGCTCTCCCATATGCCTTCTGCGCCCCTGACTTGCAGCGAGACGATTCCGTTGCCCGCCAATTTTTCCTTTATCGAATTCGTCACATCGAATGAATACTGGCCTGCCGATGAGATCTCTGCTGATGCAGCAACCGTTCCGCCAAGGTCGTACAATGGTTTGCATTCCCCACAATAGGGTTTCGTACATATGTCGCCGCCCGGCAGGCACTTCACGACCTCTGGTATCTTATTAACGGAATACACGTTAACCGTCTGTTTTCCTCCGACCTCAGAAGCCTTGAGATAAAGTTTTGCACCCAAAATCTCCGCGTTCTTTGGAATATCGGACAAGTCGAACCGCAGATTGAATCTCTCAGTCGCAGGAGCGTAGAATCCGTTCGACGTCTTAAAGCACTTGTATCCTGCGAAAAGGCCTCCCTCGCTCGCGGAATAACAGCTAAAATAACTGTTGTCACACTGTCCGTGCACGCCCATCAGGTAAGACTGC
>CAIYYO010000085.1 GCA_903930485.1 Methanobacteriota archaeon | reverse complement strand
ATTCTTATGTGGAATGGAAAATTTATTAATTAGGAATACTTCCTTGAACCCGTTAGTTAATGAGAGGCGTCAATTATAACCGTCTAATTCTTTCATAGGCGTCGCCCGATGCCCCCTTCCCGCTGCAAAATACTGTAAGCGAGGGCTCAATTGAATATAACTAGTTTTTTTACGAACAACTGTTCGTAAAAAACCCGTATTAGGGGTGTTTTACGCATTTTTTATATTCAAAATCCCCTTATTTCTGTCTTATGGACGAGCTTATGCAGAAGCTGGCTTTGGAGTTGAAGGTCCGCAACTTCTCCCAGAAGACTGTCCGGGTCTATGAGTTTCATGTCCGACGTTTTCTTTCTTCGATCGACAAACCGGTGTTGGATGTCACGGATCAGGACATTAAGGCATATGTTGCTTCCCTGCTCGATCGGGAGGATCCTGCTACCGTTTCCCTGGCGCTTTCCGCGATCAAGTTTCTGTATTTGGCTGTCTACAAGCGAGAAATCGTTATTCCTTACCCGCGCAAGGCTAAGCGTTTGCCTGACGTTCTGACTGTTGACGAGGTTCGCAGGCTTCTTTCTGCCGAGGATAACTTGCGTCACCGTCTTTTGCTGGAGCTTTTGTACGGCTGCGGCCTGAGGGTTTCGGAGGCGATCAGTCTAAAACGGGGGCAGGTCAACTTCGGTGAAGGTCTTTTGACTGTACGCGAAGGTAAGGGTAGGAAGGATAGGCACGTCACTTTGCCGGTCTCCATCCGGGCCAAGCTTAAGGCGTATCTGGATTCCCGCTGCGACGATTCTCCTTACGTGTTCGACACTCGATCCGGCCATCTACACGTCAAGTCCGCTCAGAATATCGTTGCCGAGGCCGCCTCGAGGGCGGGGATAGCAAAGAACGTCTCGCCTCATACTTTGCGCCACAGCTATGCGACTCACCTCCTGGAGGCGGGAACGGACATTAGGATCATTCAGCGCCTGCTCGGTCACTCTGATATCAAGACGACGCAGATATATACTCAGATTTCGACGCAACTTATAAAGAACGTGAAAAGCCCTCTGGATAATATTTAAAAAGAAAAAATAAATAGATGGCCGTCGGCCTTATTTATCCGGGCTTATTCCGAGTTCCTTCTCCTTTTCCGCGATCTTCAGCCTGGTCTTGATGACAGTATCCGGGTTCAGAGATATCGAGTCTATCCCGCATTCTACCAGGAACGTCGCGAATTCTTCATAGTCCGAGGGCGCTTGTCCGCATATGCCGATCTTTCGTTTTTTGGCTTTGGCGGTCTTTATGACTTGCGCTATCAGTCTTTTCACGGCTTCATTCCTTTCGTCGTAGATGTGCGCGACGAGCTGCGAGTCCCTGTCGAGGCCGAGCGTCAATTGCGTCAGATCATTCGACCCTATCGAGAATCCGTCGAATACTTCGCTGAATTGGTCTGCGAGGATTACGTTGCTTGGTATCTCGCACATGACGTATACTTCGAGTCCGTTCTCTCCTTGTTTTAGGCCGAATTCCTTCATGGTGGCTATGCATTTCTTGCCTTCTTCGACCGTCCGGCAGAATGGTATCATCACCTTTACGTTGGTGAGGCCGAATTCGTTCCTGACTTTCAGGATGGCCTGGCATTCCAGCCCGAACGCGGGCTTGTAGTTCTTGTCGTAGTAACGTGACGCGCCTCTCCAGCCGATCATCGCGTTGCTTTCCTCGGGTTCGTATAGTTGTCCGCCGAGGAGGTTCGCGTATTCGTTGGTTTTGAAGTCCGAGAACCTTATGATGACGTCGTTTGGGAAGAATCCTGCGGCTATCTTCGCTATGCCTTCCGCGAGTTCGTCGACGAAGAACTGTACCTTGTTCTCGTAGCCTTTGGTCTTCTCGTCTATCTGTTTCACGATGTCTTCTATCTTTTCATCGTCTTTGGCTCTCTTTCTGAGTTCCTTGTAGTTGATCAAGGCCATCGGGTGTATGCCTATGTAGGAGTTTATGATGAACTCCTCTCTCGCAAGGCCTACGCCGTCGCATGGTATCTGTCCCTGGACGAATGCTTTCTCGGGTATCCCGACATTCATCATTATTTTCGTTCTCGTCTTGGGCAGTTTCTCGAGGTTTATCTCCTTTATCTCGAATTTGAGGAGCCCGTCGTATACGTGTCCGACCTCTCCTTCCGCGCATGAGACCGTTATCTTCTGCTTGGTTTTCAGGACGTCTGTCCCGTGCTCGGTGCCTATGACGCACGGAATCCCCAACTCTCTGGAGACGATCGCTGCGTGGCATGTTCTTCCGCCTTTGTTGGTCACGATGGCTGCGGCTATCTTCATTATCGGCTCCCAGTCGGGGTCCGTCATGTCGGTTACGAGGACCTGTCCTTTCTTGAATTTTCCTATTTCTTTTGCGCCGTGGATGACGTTTGCTTCGCCTTGTCCTATCATCTCTCCTACCGCCTGTCCGGTGACGAGGAGTTTCCCCGTTTCCTTGAGTATGTAAGTCCTCATGACCTTCACGTCTTT
>CAIYYO010000084.1 GCA_903930485.1 Methanobacteriota archaeon | reverse complement strand
CCCTGACGTTTATCTTGCTCAACGGGAGAAACGTCGCCCGGCCGATCCTTTTATTCCTGAGGTAGTCCATGCATTTAAAAGCCACGTCTTCGTCTTCGACTACGACGCTCTGGAGCCTGGCCCCGCCTGCTATCTGCAGGGCTTTCGTGTATTCCGGGTTGGCTATGCTGCCTAGTTGTGAGGCGATGCCGTATATCCCTGGAATAATGGCCTTCAGGTTCATTACTGCGGAGACGGAGCTGCTCAGATTGTCCGAGGTCCTTTCAAGGGTCTTCAGCTCGGAATTCTTTTCCGCGTATTTTATCTGTATCTCTTCGAGCTCTTTAGAGACTTCCGAGTATCTCTTGTTAACGATGGGTAGTTCGGTCTTCAGGCGCTCGTATTCCTGGAAATTCGACTTGTTCTTGAGCATGTTCTCGTCGATAGAACGGGCAAGGTCTTTTTCAAGGCCGAGGGATTCTTTTATCTTTTCCTCAAAGGAGCCTTTCTCCTTTTCCAGCATGACGGCCTCGGCGGAGTCTCTTTCCCGTATCTCGGTTCCCGACGAAAGCCGCGACCTTATATCGAATATCTCGGTCTTAAGCGCGTCTACGTCTTTGTCAAGTTCGTAGGCAGTGACCTTAGAGGATTCTTCTTTGATCTTTTCAGCGAGGGGCGCGAGTTCTTCGGCTATCTTTTTTATCTTGGATTCGAGAAGGCTGACTTCTTCGGAGAAAGAATGTTTCTTCTTTTTCTTGTCCGAGACTGTCGATTTGATGTTCTCGATGTACGTGTTGAGATTCTCCAGCTTGTCCTGGCTCCGCGCGATATCGCTTTTGAGCTCCAGGAGCTTTGTAGCGCCTTTGTCGCCTTCGAGCTTGAATATCTCGGCATTTATGCTCTTGAGCTTTGTGTTGATCGAAGCCACCTCTACCTTTATGGTAGCGATGCGTTCGCTGCACACTAGTTTTTCATCGCGGATCCTGTCTACCTTTTCAATGAGCCGTTGCTCCCTTTTCTCGTAGTCTTCGACTTCCAGGTGGAGTATCGTGGCTTTGCCTTTTTTGAGGTTGTCCTGGAGCTCCTGGAATTTGATCGCCTGGTCCCGTTCCTTCCCTAGTTCGCCGAGGTATCCTTGTTTTTCGCCTATGACTATCTGTACTTCGGATATCCTGGTCTCGACCTTTTCGAGTTCGCCTATGGCTTTTTCTTTTTTGTTGTCGTATTCGCCTATGCCGCAGAGGTCGTCTATTATCTTGCGCCTGTCCCTGGGCTTCATGTCTATGACCTTGTTGACGTCGGACTGGAGGATGATGTTGTATTCGTTGTCTCCCATAACGTCTATTATCTCCTGGCGGCTGGAGACTTTGTCGTCCATCCTGTAGACGCTTTTCCCCTGGCTGTCTATCTCGCGGCTTATCTTGACGCGTTTTCCTTCGCCGTTGGACAAATGCATGGTGACCTTGGCTTCGTCGCATTCCTTCATGCCTGGTCCGCCGTTGCATATGAGTTCAGAAACATTGGTCACGCGCAGTCCGCGCGACCTTCCGAGAACGAAGCAGATGCTGTCTATTACGTTGCTTTTGCCCGAGCCGTTGGGTCCGACTATGACGGTGAACTTGTCAGGGAATTCCAGGACCGTTTTTTCCCTGAAGGATTTGAAGCCTTTGATCTCTAGTTTGTCCAGGCGCATGTTTATTTATTGCGACTACGGGTTTATAATCGTTTGTAATCTTTTTATTCGTCGGCCTTGACCTCGTCTATCATGGGCTCGAACATGAAGTATTTTTCGACGTATTTCCGGAGCTCGTCGTCGGATATGGCCGAGCGGCGGCCTTCGTTCTCGTACAGTTTGTGGATGTCCTTGTAGATCTTGTCTATCCTGGGGTCGTCTTTGGGTATGTCCACTTTCATGCCCATCAAGCTCTCGGCTATCTCTTCGACTTTCTGCTTTATCACTTCGCGGCCGGAGGAGTCTCCGACCATCAGCCTTCTCTTTCCGCCGACGAGCTCGGGCGGGAAAGGCTCGTAGGTGAACGGGCATTTTATTATGCCTGCCGTATGTATCCCGGACTCGTGGGCGAAAACGTATTCTCCGACTATGGCCTTGTTCCTTGGCACGTGCAGCCTTACTTCTTTTTCCATGTACTTTGCGAATTCCGTCAGCTTGGAGGGATCGTATTTCTCGAAGCCCCCGACCCGTGTTATGAAGAAGATCATCACTTT
>CAIYYO010000083.1 GCA_903930485.1 Methanobacteriota archaeon | reverse complement strand
CGCGCGCGTTGCGCGCAGACTGTTCGCTGACCATCCGACAGCATAACGGTGACCTCAGCATGCTGCTTGATCGACTTGACGAATCTGACTCAAAGGGCTAAAATTATAATCCAAATGGCGGAAGTTATTTTCCGAGGTTTTAGCCAATGACGAAACACTCCAATAGCTCTGCAGAATTACTCCGCCAGGTACCTTCCACGGGGGCAATTAGATACGTTTTCGCTTTTCTCGTGTTTCTAACGACCTGCCTCTGTTTTTCATTTATACCTGTTGTTCAAGCACAACTCGGCGACACGAGCGAACAAAATCCGTCAGAGAAAAGCAAAGAGGGGCGGGGAAATTCTTCTGCCGTAATCGGCGATTCGGGTTACGTCGTACCTATCCCAGAAATAAAAATGAAAAGCATTATTGGGGATCAGTGGCAAAGATCGACGCCTGGAGCAGAAGAGCAGGAAAGACATGTTCCTTCAGGAGAGAAATTACCGACCAAGGCCCCGGTCCATCGACTTCCGTTTGATCCTATTGACGGAGAATCTGTCGGTGTGGGATCCATTCAGGACCCCTCTGTAGATGCCCCCCCCGTAGAAGAGAGTCCGGTGCTAAGTGTTCCTTCGGATCAGTTGCCTGAAGAACCGGCTTCCGCTCGGGGTTCCGAGGAGAAAGAGTATGAAAACCTCTTATTAAAGCCTCCTCTCGCACCTGAAGAGATTGGCGATCTCCCCGCTGTGCCCCGCAAAGAAGTCCTACTGAAGAAGCCGGTATATCGGTTGCCTGTCGTTCTGGATAATGAGCCATCCAAAGAGTCACCAAGAACAATTCCTTCGGAACGGACCGAAGTTCATGACATGCACGATCCGACAGAATGGATTCCTCTCGATACTCGGAGGGACCCGGAAATTGTATCATTGCAAGAACCTGAACTTGATCGAGGGTCAATAACAAAACCTGAGCACGGTCCTGTGGCGGAATCTTTGCACGAATCGAGTCTTGAACCACAGCCGATGCAAGTGCCGGAGCCGGATTCTCGTGAGGTTCAACCCGGTGACTCCCGGTCGGTGCCCCTCGAAGAAAAGCACCAGTCTAAAGAGACCATTCCTTCGCAAGAGAGTTTGGCTCCCCCCGTCAAGGAGTTCGTACTTTCTCCCTTGAATGAAGACGCGCGCGACAGCCGTGAAGCCAGGGATTATCTCAAAGAAACTGCTCCCATCCTCGAGGAACTTTCTCTTCTCATGACGAGGGCGCCTGCCTTGACTATGGAAGATTATGATCCCTCGGATGCTAACGCCGCCCCAGTACCCCAGGAAATTCTCATGAAGATGAATTCATTGAAACGAGAACTTCGAATTCTGGACTCAAAGACATTCGAAGTAATTCCACCGGCAAAGTATTCAGATTTTCATTCCCTGATAAGGCAGTCCATAACTCAGGCCTATCAGGCTTGCGACTCGATCACCAATTACTTTCAAGAGAATAAATCTGAAAACTTTCACAATGCCTTAGATCACTTACTGAAAGCAGGAGAGCTGATCCGAAGAACTCGTGTGCCGTTAGAGCAGGGTTAGATGTAGATTCCCAACACCTCGCCGCCTACAATTTTTTCCAGGATCACATGAAAGACCTTTCCCGTGAGAGGGCTCATTTCGGTTTTGACACGGACGGGTATATAGTTGTCGGTTCTTGCAACTAGGCTGCGTGTTATCAGATCAGGTCCTGATTCCAGAACGACTTTGAACGTTTTCCCAACAGATCTCTCAAAGAATCGCTTTCTCAAGTTTTCGGAGAGCATTCTCAGTTCGTCGACGCGGTGACGAGCTCCCGTCGCTGGAACACGCGAGCCGAAGGAAGCTGCAGGAGTCCCAGGTCGAGGAGAAAAGGGG
>CAIYYO010000082.1 GCA_903930485.1 Methanobacteriota archaeon | reverse complement strand
GAGCCAGGTCGGACTCGTCACAAAAACGTTAATCGATTCCAAAACCGTCCGTCCTGTTTTGAAGGAGCAGTCGTATCTCATGGGCGTGCATGGAGCGTGCGATAACAGTTATTACAGTTGTTATTCCGCTAGCGAGGGAAGCCTATTCGCAGGGTATAAATGCTTCAAGACCGCGAACGGCTTCTATGCTCCCGCGACTGAGAGATTCAATATGCGGTTCGATGTGTCAGAGGTTCCGAAAAATGCCGAAATCCTTGGGGCAAAATTATACTTGAAGGCTTCCGAAGTCGAAGGAAAGCAATCGATAAACGTCTATTCAGTCGACAAAATCCCCGAGGTCGTGAAATGCCTGCCGGGCGGCGACATATGCACTAAGCCTTACTGCGGGGAATGCACGCCGTTATACGACATCGACGGCGCGGTCGCCTCCTCGGCAGAGATCTCTACGGCAGGACAGTATTCGTTCGATGTTACGAACCATGTAAAGGAAAAATTGGCTGGCGACGGCATCGTTTCGTTGCAGATCCGTAGCGCTGAAGGCTTGTGGGAGAGCCTTGGGCAGAGTTCGTGCACCGTCGAGAATGAATGGGATAAACGAGACGTCTCCTTCGATGCCGGAGGAAGAGACGGGCCGTATATGGAAGTCGTCTACAAGTGACTCAGTCTTTCTTAAAAGAGAGTTTATATAAAATTGCGGCAAATACTAATAGAATAACTGGTTTACCAAGATGAAAAGGATTTGACTCAAGATGAAAAAGAGCGCTTTTCTAGCTGCGGTTTTGGTTGTTTTGTGTTGCTCAAACTCCTATGCATTCGAATCACAAATGATGCCCGTCTCTTTGAGCGATAGCTGGATGTATTATGAGTGTTTGCGGCTGGGTCTAGACGTGTTCTGCTATACGGACAAGGCGCGCCCCTTTCCAATGAACTACTCTCTTATTTCCAGTAGATACGTCATCCTAGGTGATTATCTTACAGTTCCAGAGGATATGAAGCTGGTCTCTTCGGACGGGTCGGTGGTCGACGACGAGATATGCGCCGGGGAAAAGGTCCGGGCTGTGAAAGGCGTGGACAAGGGTGAATACTGGGATTACGGCGGATTTTTGGATTCTCCCCCGGTTTACTGGGTCGACGACGTTGAGAAATCCTTCGAAGACATCGTAGGATACGGTATAAGAACCGGTTTTACTGAAGAATGTTCCGTCGACAAGGATGCCGGGGTCCCGGACGGCTCCATTGACCCGGTTACGGGAGTGCCTATATACACAACGTTCGGGTATCCGACGTTAAAAGGTGCTACGATATGCAGCCTGAAGGATAAGGGGGTTTCTTCTGAAGGCTTTGACAAGATCGGCGACTGGTATGCGGCCAAGGGCAAAGGCATGGCTCGGTTCACCGCCAACTACTCAGTAGAATGTGTCTACTATGTCTATGCGTTGGGCTATACCGACCCATATACTTTCGGGAACTACAATCTATCCGATTATCCTGGGGGTATAGACGAGCTCATAAAGGAGATTTATAGCTGCCCCTACAAGCCTCTATTCTCAATAATCAGGGAGCCGACGATCAATTTAATGGGTGGGGTTATCAGGAACGACTCCAATGACTACAAAGGAACTGGAGTATTAAGCGAACCAAAGAGTTTGGAAGACCTATTCAGGACGGGCAACATAGGGATAGACAAAGAGATCAAAGTCGTCTCCACTGCCAATCCTAAAGTCGACGTCTCAGTCGTCGGTGCCGATAACGTCAGCTTTGGCTCGCCTAATACTTTCCGCGCCCTCGTCAAGAACACCGGCGACGTTAATGTTTCAATAAAGTCCATCTATTCCAAGCCCGAAGGCAAACTAATCTCCTGCGACGCCGAGAGCCTGGCTCCGGGCCAGCAGGCCGAATGCCTCCTTTTAGTGACGCCGGTCCAGGGCCAAGGCCTTTCCGTCGAGGTCTCCTACGACTACAAGTCCTGCGGACGCAGCCAAGTCGGACTCGTCACAAAGACGTTGATCGATTCAAAGACCGTCCGCCCGGTCTTGAAGGAGCAGTCTTATTTGATGGGCGTGCACGGGGCTTGCGACAACGGCTATTACAGTTGTTATTCCGCGAGCGAGGGAAGCCTCTTCGCAGGATACAAGTGCTTCAAGACGTCGAACGGATTCTACGCCCCGGCAAGCGAGAGAATCAATATGCGGTTCGATATTTCAGAAGTCCCGAAGAACGCCGAAATACTTGGCGCAAAATTATATCTGAAAGCGTCTGAGGTCGGAGAAAAACAAACCATCAACGTTTATTCAGTAGACAGGATACCCGAGGTCGTGAAATGCCTGCCTGGAGGAGACATATGCACTAAACCATACTGCGGGGAATGTAAGCCATTATATGACCTCGACGGTACAGTTGCGTCCTCCGCGGAGATTTCTTCGGCCAGGCAGTATTCGTTCGATGTTACGAACTCGGTGAAGGATAAATTGCAGGGCGATGGCATCGTCTCGCTACAAATCCGGGGCGCAGAAGGCCTTTGGGAGAGCCAGGGGCAGAGCTCGTGCACGATAGAAAACGACTGGGATAAGAGGGATATTTCAATTGACGCCGGCGGAAGAGACGGACCGTATCTGGAGGTCGTCTACCGTTAGAATACGTCCTGATTATTTTTTCTTTTTTTAAAGGTTATATACGGTGTTATACCATATCTAATCGAACAATAAGGTCTCGGTTGTTAAATGAAAAAGCTTTTGTTTTTGCTTGTTATATCTTTGGTGTTTTTTGCACCGGCCGTTCACTCATTCGACAGCGAGCTTGAGTGGAGCAATCTTTTTCAAAACCGTCCGATGATCAGTTTTTTGTCGTATTATTGCACGCAGCCGGCTGACGAGCAAGCTTTTGAGGGCATGAATTTTCCCGAGTTATGCACCTACAAATGTTCTTTCGGTTACTGCGGGCATGCGGGCTTATGTGACAGCAATGACTTTCTTACGAATAATGCAACTATCCAGGATTTAGATTTGTTTTATGCTCATGTTACCGTTCCAGAGGATTTGAAGATTGTTTCCTCCGACGGCTCGGTTGTTGGGGATGAGGTTTGTATCGGTGACCGATTCCGTTTACAGAAAGGCGTTGATAAAGGAGAGTTCTGGAACGACGGAGGGGATATAGACAGTCCGCCCATTTTTTGGGTGGATAACGTGGACGAATTTGCTCGGGGCCTGATCAAACCTGTATTAAAACGGTGCGAGGCGGGTGAAAAGGTGTTTCCCATAGTGCCGGATAAACCTGTTTTAAGTTTTGAACAGACGGATGCGTATTCCTATCGTGTGGTTCCTTCAAGCGACGGGATGAAGAACCTTATAGAGTATCTGCG
>CAIYYO010000081.1 GCA_903930485.1 Methanobacteriota archaeon | reverse complement strand
TGGCAGAGCCTGGTTTAATGCGCAAGCCTGGAAAGCTTGTTTCTCGCAAGGGAAGCTTGAGTTCAAATCTCAACCTCGGCGAATCCCTTTTCTTTCTTAAAAATGCCATAAAGGCATGTCCGAAGACAAAATAAAAGGTGTTTCATCCCCAAAAGAAAGAAGCAGTGCTTAATCGGGGATAGGAGCTACTTAATATATATCCCGGGCTTCTGAGGTATCGCGAACCTTGCCTTGTTCTCCGGATCCTCTGTCGGCGTCTTCTGGATCTCCAAAGTCGTGTTGAATTCTTTTTCCAGGAATTTCTGCGCCTCCTTTAGAGTGCCGTATTCGTCGTCGAGCGTCAGGATGACCTCAGGCACCTCGTCTTTCCTGTATTTCTGCATGATCTGAGGCACCTCTTTCCCGTATTTCTTCATCTCGAGATCCTTCATGACGTCGGCTATCTTCGCTCCCTGCCTTATCTGGGCGAATAGTTTCCGCTTCCATTCAGGCGCCAGGTATAGATAGATCCTGCTTGGCTTGATCTTGGATATTTCGAGTATGTGCTGTATGTCTTCCATCAGGTTCTTTATCAGGTCTTCTTTTGCGTTATCTTCGGGTCTTGTCTTGGCATGGTCGGCTGCGGGGTATTTTGCAAGAGATACATAATCTTTATGGCCGAGTTTCTCCCACAGCTCTTCGCATGTGTAAGGCGTGAACGGAGCCATCAGTCTCACCCACACCTCCGAGAATTCCTTGACCGTTTCCGCCCTCATATCGCATCTCCGGCTGTACCATAAGAGGTCGTTCATGAGGTCAAAGAACGATGCCTGGAGCGCTTTACGTGTCTGGAAGGCCTCCAGCGCCGCGTTCGTCTTCCCGGCCGCGTCGTACACTCTTCCGATGAGCCAGCGGTCGATGTCTCTTTCAGGGACGTCGTTCTCGAGAGCGATCGCCGCATTCACTTGTTCGTAGAATTGTCTCAGTTTTTTACCTGTATTCTTAACTAGGTTTTCGCGCCAGTCGAAGTCCTGCCAGGGCTCGGCGTTGCTCATCAGGAACAGGCGGACGGTATCGCTTCCATTGTCCCTCATTGCATCGGACAACAACACGACATTGCCTTTCGAAGAAGACATCTTGTTACCCTCCAGCAGGCCCATGCCGAAGACCACGATCCCGCGGGGCCACATCTCCTTGGGATAGATCGCGGTGTGGTGGAACATCATGAAAGATAGGTGGTTTCCTACGAGGTCTTTCGCCGACAGGCGCCAGTCCAGGGGATACCAGTAAAGGAATTCTTCGCGGATCTTTTCCATCTCCTGCTTGGGAACGCAGGTCTTTTTGGAAATGTCTTCGGAATTCCCTTTGCCGAGAAGGACATAATCATAGAATTCAGGCGTAAGCTTTGCAGCGTCTATTTTTTTCACATGCCTCGATATCGTATAGAACGCCATGTATATCGTCGAGTCGCTCAGCGGCTCGATCAGCCACTTATTGTCGTATGGGAACCTCGTTCCGAGGCCTACGCGCCGGGTGCATGCCCAGTCCTTCAGCCAATCGATGAAATACGAGAAGTTCGTTTTCAGCTCCGGAGGCACTATCTCCATTCCTTCAAGGCATTGATGAGTCTTCTTTTTCCAGTCTTTGTCGCTGTATTCAAGGAACCACTGGTCTTTGAGTATCTTGATGAAGCAGCGTGTGCCGCACCTGCAGACGACCGGGCTTTCGCTGAATTCGTAGAATATGTCCGCATCGCCTGTCTTCCTCAAATCGTCGGCCACCTTCTCTCTTGCCACGCGCACCGACAAGCCCCCATATCCCGGAATCCATTTGCTCATGAAGCCTTTGCCGTGCTCTTCTTTGTAGAGCTGAGCCGTCGCCTCCTCTAGTTTAGGGTCTTTCTGGTCTTTTATCCCCATATCCTTGATCATCTTTTCTGCAGGCACGTCTTTTCCTTCGCCTATAATGACCAGGGGCTTCAGGTCGCTTTTCAGGTCTTTCAACGCTATGTAGTCGTATGGAGCATGAGCCGGGACCGACATTACGATGCCGGTTGCGTAATCAGGGTTCACGAATTCTGCCGGAAGAATAGGAATTTCTTTCTTCAGAAGAGGGTCTGTCCATTTCTTTCCTACGAGGTCTTTGCCTTTTATCTCGCCCACGATTTCGACGTTTTTGTTGAGGTATTCCAGCTTTTCCGCAGCTTCCCTGCTTATCACCCATGTTTCGCCATCGACTTTTGCTTTGACGTAAGTCACATTGGGATTGACCCACATGTTGGTGAGTCCGAATATTGTCTCCGGGCGCAGCGTCGCAGCCGGGAGGACGAGATCACCCATCCTGAACTTTATAATCGTGAAGTCGTTAACCTCGGCCTTGTCTCCCTGGAGCAGGTCGTGGTCTCCGACAGGGTTGTTGCAACCGGGGCAGTATCTTACAGGGTGCTCGCCCATCTTTATCAGGCCCTGCTCGTGCAGATGCTTGTATTGCCATTCCACGTATTTGCTGTACTGAGGCGTTATGCTCAGGAACTCGCGGGTCCAGTCGATGGAATATCCCATGTCGACCATGTTCCCGTGGTACTCGTTTGAGAAGTGCCTTACGATGGTTTCAGGGTTTGTGAAGTCTTTCAGTATCTCCGGCGGGACTTTGTAGAGGCCGCCGTATATCTTCAGCGTCTTCTCGTCCTTCTTTTTTATCCTTTCAGCTATTCCCAGGACAGGGCTGCCGGTGACGTGCCAACCCATCGGGAAAAGAACATTGTAGCCTTGCATCCGCTTGAAACGGGCGATGACGTCCGGGACTGTATAAGTCCTGCCGTGGCCGACGTGCATGCTTCCTGAAGGATAAGGGAAGGCGACAGTTAGATAGAACTTCGTCCTTTTTGCGTCCGGTCCGGCTTCGAAGACCGTGGAGTCAGACCATCTCTTAATCCATTTCTTCTCTATCGCCCTTACATCGTATTCTTCGGCCATTTTAGACATTCTTGCAGTAGGACGTTTTTAATAGATTGGACGGATAGGCTTTTATTTCAGGAAATCCCGCAGCTCGTCGGCCTTGGGGATCCTTCCAAAGCATTTCAGTTTCCCGTCCACGATGAGAGCAGGCGTCGACATGACCCCGTACTCGACTATCTGGACAATATCGTCAACGCTTTCTATCACCACGTCTTTGCGGCCCGACTCTTCAAGCGTTTTTCTCACCAGGGTCTCGAGGTCATGGCATCGAGGGCATCCGGTTCCAAGGATTATTACTTTCATCTATACCACCAAACCTGTGCTTTGTAAAATTGAATAGATACCGGCTAAAATGAAAACTACCGCCACGCCTTTTCGGATCCATTTCTCGAACGCCTGCACCCTGTTGACTATAAGGCCTAGCCGGTTGACGCCGTAGACCATTATCAGTGAAAAGATTATCACTGGAAGCCCGGTCGCGAACGCGAACACCGAGGGCAGGATTATCCCGTCGCCAGTCTTCAGGGATAACGGGATCAGCATGCCGAAGAACAAAACTGCCGAGAACGGGCAGAATGCCAATGCGAAAAGCACGCCGAGGAGGAAGCTTCCAAGGAAACCCTTGTTCGCAAGATGCTCTTTCAGTTTCTCCGAGCCTGAGGAAACCGTCAGCCACTCAAGGTTTACAAAATCCAGCATGAGCAGGCCTAGGAGGATAAGCAAGGGGCCGAAGATCTGCCAGCCATACTGCTGGAGGAATAGCGAAACACCTTGTATTTCCAGGCCGAGGTAGACGATAAAACTTGCGAGAGCGACGTAGGCAGCCATCCTTCCCAGGGTGTAGAAGAGCCCGACGAGCAGTGTATGACGGCTGCTGCCTATTTTCCTTGAGACATACGCGATCGCAGTTATGTTGTTAGCCAGAGGGCATGGACTGATTGCATTCATGAGGCCGATGAAGAAGGCGGCGAGCCAAGGCACGTCGCTCGACCC